>JACOUC010000020.1 GCA_016178055.1 Chlamydiota bacterium
TGTCGAATGATAGGGCGAGTCCTCTATCGCCCAAATTCACTTTATAGCGCCATGAATCATTCCAGAGGTTCGCCCTGATATTCATCAGGGCGCCCTGTCGAATGATAGGGCGAGTCCTCTATCGCCCAAATTCACTTTATAGCACCATGAATCATTCCAGAGGTTCGCCATGATATTCATCAGGGCGCCCTGTCGAATGATAGGGCGAGTCCTCTATCGCCCAAATTCACTTTATAGCGCCATGAATCATTCCAGAGGTTCGCCATGATATTCATCAGGGCGCCCTGTCGAATGATAGGGCGAGTCCTCTATCGCCCAGGTTTCTGCTAAAAAGTTGGAAAAATCACTTTTTGACATATCGCACATAACGTCCTTCTCTTTGAGGAATGATGACCCCTGCTTCTATAAGGTTCTTGATGTCAAGGCGGGCCATTCTTTCACTGATAGAGAATTGTTTGGCATAGTCCAACGTCGAGAAAGGGAAAAAGGTGTTTGACAGTCCGATCAACTTTCTTTGCCGTTCTCCCAATTTCTGGGAAAGAAGATCAAAATTGGGTCTTGGAAGGGTTGCAATGAAAAAGGGTCCTTCTTCAGCAATCTTGAGTGAAGGAAGATTCAAATGTTCCAATGTTTTTTGGACCCTCAATAATCCTGTTCCTGCCCGTTCGATGTAATTCGCATGAAAAAAGACATCTGCAATCATGGGATTTCTCCGATAACTTTTTCCCCAGAGTTGATCGAGTGTGATTCTTTTGCTGATAGGTCCCGGATTTGAAAATTCGATCCATGTTGGGAAAATCTTAATAACCACATCTGAAGAGGTCTCAAAATAATCACGGTGAATAATGGCATTGACAAGGAGTTCTCTCAAAACAAATTCTGGAATTTCTAAAACATCCTTTCTCTCTAAGGATTGAATTTCCGGTTTTGATTTTAAATGATCCTTGAGAAACTGAAAGGCAATTTCTATTTGTTGAAAAAGAGTTCCTTTAAGAATCTTTTGTTCTCGAATGGTAGACAGATCTTCAAGAACAATCAATGTCACTGTGGCCTGAGGGAACATCTTTTGAGGATTGGCCCCAAAGAGTAAGATGCCCGCATGCGTTAAATAATGGTTTTGATTTTGTCTTTGGAGACACGAAATATTTTCAAGAAGTTGGAGATTATCCAAATCCATTTCTAGACGTGCCTTTTGCCGAAACCATTCTACCTGCCTTGTCGCGAGGATGCTCTCAGCTTTTTCCTTTACATACAATTGCCTATCAAACATGATTTTTGTTTCTTGAACGGCAAAAGCAAAAATCTCGTCCCGGGTCAATTTCTGAGAGCTGGCACCAATTCTGAGATAAAAACCATCAGACGCACGAACCGGTTTATTCAAACTTTCTGATACTTCAACAGCAACGATGTCTTCGATGGGGCGAATTGTAATGTCTATAGGAGGGTCACAATTTCTTGCAGTACTTTGCAGTTGTGATTTAAGACGATGGGTTAAGGATAGAGGATGAATTGTTCCCTTATCGGATATTCCAAGATAAATTGTTCCACCACTGGCATTGGCAAAGGCCGAGAGATCCTTCTCGAGATGATGGGATAAGCCCTCTTTAAATTCGACCAAATACCCTTCTCCCTCCAGAATACACTCTTGTCTTGAATTTTGTTCGATGTTTTCACAGAGGAAATCATACCGGCAATATCGGCAATTATCAATGAAATAATTACCGATGTTATTGCCTGTTTTAACGTCCCCTTTTCTCTTTAAAAATCAACGAGGCCAGGACAGAAACCGCCAGGACGAGCGCAATCAAAGCCAGTGTAACACCTGTTGGAATTTCAAAAATGCGAGAGATCATCAATTTGATTCCGACAAAGGTCAGAATGACACAAATCCCGATTTTCAAGAATCGGAAAAGATCCATCACCCCCACTAGCATGAAATAAAGTGCCCTTAAACCCAAAATGGCAAAAATATTAGAGCTATATACAATAAAAAGATCGCGAGAAATTCCAATCACGGCAGGAACGGAATCCAGGGCAAAGATTAAGTCACTGGTCTCAATTAAAATGAGAACGATAAAAAGAGGCGTTGCAAACCATTTTCCACTCTCTTTGATAAAAAACCTTTGACCCGAGGATTGAGTACTGACGGGCATAAAGAGGCGAAAGAAACGCACCACCCAATTTCGATCTGGCTCAAATTCGCTCTCTTCATCAAAGAGAATTTTAAGTGCTGCAAAAATCAAAAGACCCCCAAACACATAAATCATCCAATGAAAAAGATTAAACAGCGTAACCCCAGTTGCGACAAAAAAGGCCCTCATCACAATGGCCCCCAAAATTCCCCATTTTAAAACGCGAGGCTGATGAAGAGACCTTACGCGAAAATGAGAAAAAATCATCACGAAAACAAAAAGATTATCGACGGAAAGAGATTCTTCAACAACATAACCGGTTAGAAATTCAAGCGCCTTACCTGAACCTTTGAGGTAAAAAACAACCCCGTCAAAAACAAGGGCGAGAGCTACCCAGATCAATACCCAAAAACCTGCCTCTCGAATGGAGATCTCGCGGGCGCGGCGATTAGCAATGAATAAATCCACGGTCAAAGCCGCACACACAAGAGCCCCAAAAAGGACCCAAAGAAAAAGATCTACGTTAGGCACATCTTTACCCCTTTACGAAGCTTTCTGAATCGTCTTTTCAATACTACTTTCTAAATCCCCTGCACGACTCTCCCTTTCAAAAAAGAAGAGCGAGAAAAGTACTAATATCCTGATTATGATTCTTTTCACGACATCTTCCTTTTTGGAAACCAGCCCTCTCATTATATGAAATATCACATCCTAAACCCAGGAATTTCAATTGAATTTATGAGGGTATGATAGGATAATTTCCTCTTGTGAAAACATTAATAAAAACTATTTATATTTTTTTCATCCTCTCATCTTTGGTCCTCCAGGGATGCGGAAAAAAAGAAAATAAAAACACTTCTTCCTCACCCATACCTCCAAACAGCACACCTGCCCTTTCTGTGGATCCTCAAAAAACGGGGATGATAAAGGGAAAAGTCTTATTTAAGGGAGAAGCACCCACTCCTCAAGAACTGCCTATTAGAGGGAATCCAGAATGTAGCGTTTTTCACCCCGGTAAAGTCTACGCCCAAGAACTTCTCGTTCAAAATGGACGGATCGAGAACGTTTTTATTTATGTCAAAGAAGGATTAGAAAACTATTCATTTGAAACTCCAAAAACTTCTATAAAGATGGATCAATCCAAATGCCTTTATGTACCGCATGTCCTTGGGGTACAAGTCAATCAACCTGTTCTGTTGGTGAACAGTGATCCTACCCTTCATAATGTTCATTCTTATTCTAAAAATAATCCTTCTTGGAATTTAGGGATGCCGTTTGAAGGGATGGAAATCACAAAAACATTTTCGTCTCCTGAAGTGATGATCTCGCTTAAGTGTGATGTCCATCCCTGGATGACAGGTTATCTCGGAGTGGTTTCTCACCCCTATTTTGTAGTCACAGAAGCTGAAGGAACCTTTGAACTTAAAAATCTTCCACCCGGAAAATATGTGATCGAGGCCTGGCATGAAAAATTAGGAACTCAAGATCAATCCATTGAAATAACTCCCGATGAAGAAAAAGAGCTCGAATTTACATTCGAGCTCTTAGATAAAAAATAAAGCTATAAAACGGTTGTGTCTCGTTAGAAGTTAGACCCCGCTTTAGCCGATAACTTAACCAAATGCCAGGCAATGGCAAATCCAATCCCTAGAACAATCGGAACTCCCCAGAGACTGAAAGAAGGGAAATGGCTTGCTGCCCCCATTCCAAAAAGCATGGGAATGGATAAATAAGTATTTGTTCTAGAAGCCAGATAAGCCTTTTTGACAATCCCTGCCATTTCTGGAGGAGATTGACCGTCCTTGACCCATCGGATAATCTTCTTTTGAGCCGGCCAAATAATGAACCAAACATTAAACCACATGATTGTGCCCAAAAGTCCGCCAAATGAAATCCACTTTCCCCATGTTGAAGTGAAAAGACCCCCTGTCCCTGTAAGCCCCGCATCCGTAGCAATGAAAATTTTCCAGATAATATAAAGCACCCCCGAAATAAATGTAAACATGGCGCCCCACCTGAACCAAAAAAGAGCGCGTGGGGCCAATTGAGGGACAACTTTTTTCTTGGTCTCCCCATCCATTGTTTTAGTAAAAGGAACATTCACAAAATTAAAAAAATAAAGATGTCCAATCCAGGTAATTCCAGCAATAAAATGAATCCATCTTAAAAGAAGTAAAATATGGGTATGTGCTTCGGCCGGCATAGAACTTCTCCCCCTTTAGTCTGATTGGTTGAATATAAATCTAAATACAAAGACACGTTTTTCACAAAAATGATTTGTTAAAATTTTCTCACATCATGAGAAAAAATCAACAAGAATTTCCCAATCAAAAAATGGGAAGGGGATATTTTTCTTTGACCCATACCTTTGCTTCATCCGAAGTCCTTAAAGTTTTTTCCAAGCATGCATCTTCGACGGCGGTTAGAATTTCCTTAAAAAGAGGGCCTGGAGGATAACCCATTTGAATGAGATCATGCCCTGTAAGAATAGGTTGGGGACGAGGAACTTCTTTTTTTAATTCTTCATATTTTTCTTTGAGAAAGTGCCAATTTTCTAAAATTCCATGGCTGGCGAGACAATCAATGCGATGGAGTTCCAACTCAGCCACAAAGGTAGGACGGGACATGAAACGTTTGAGTTTGGCTTCCCTCATTTCCTTGACATCTTTAAAGGTCATATGATTTTGAACACAAGACGTAATATTCTCAATTTCCTGATTTGAAAACCTGAGTCGTTTGAGGATACATTCGGACATCTGAGCTCCTACATTTTGATGATTATTAAACCGGATCCGGTCCGACACCGTTTGGGTCGGAGGCTTTCCAATATCATGCAGAAGCGCCCCCAAAGCTAATATTTTATCTACCCCACTTAATTGATCGAGAAGCATTTTAGTGTGAACATAAACATCGCCTTCGGGATGAAATTCTGGAGGCTGTTCAACCCCTTTCATCGCCTCCACTTCTGGAAGAATCACTTTAAGAAACCCTGAGCGATCCAAAAGCTCGAGCCCCTTGCCCGGATGATCCCCCGTAAAAATTTTGACGAGTTCATCTCGAATTCTTTCTGGACTCACAACCTGAATTTCTGGAACGAGCTTGACCAAAGCTTGCCATGTTTCAGAATCAATTTCAAAATCAAGATGGGAAGCAAAACGAATCGCTCTGAGAAGCCTCAACTTATCCTCAGAAAATCGTTGGTAGGGGTTTCCAATGGTTCGAATCCTCTTTTTTTGAATGTCTTCAATCCCTTCCACATAGTCAATGGTCTTTTCTAAAAGAGGATCGTAAAGAAGACCATTCACCGTAAAATCACGCCGCAAAACATCCTCTCGGCTAGAAGTAAACTCAACCGAAGTGGGTCGGCGACCATCTTCATATCCCCCTTCTCTCCTAAAAGTCGCCACTTCAAACTGAAGGGTATCGCAAAGAACAAGAACCACACCAAATTGAATACCAACCGGAACAGTCCGTGGAAAGATTTTAATCACATCTTCAGGGAGGGCATTGGTCGCAATATCATAATCATGAGGAATTTTACCCATCACTTTATCGCGGACACATCCCCCCGCAAAAAGGGCTTCATAACCATGCTCATGAAGTATTCTAACAATTTCTATGGCAAAATTTTTTTTGGAATCCATATGTAATCAGCAAGGGACTAGGTCAAAGTCTTAATAGTTGTAATTAATTTAAAATCCAAAAATCAAAATGCAAAATGACATATCAAAATTCAAAATATTCTAGCCCCCTTGCAAGGGAAGTATTTTAAATTTTGGTTTGTCATTTTGATTTTTGCCGCCTGTGGCGAGCCACGCCCTTGAGCGGGATGTCTGATTTTTGGATTTTCACAGCTGTTTCTTGTTCTTTCTTTTTCTCACATCATACGAATCTCTAATCCATTGATCTAAAATCAGTTGAGATTGATTCAAGACCTCTCCTGTAATTTGAAACAAATCTCTCCCCGAATTTTGGCGGATGAGAGCTAAACCATATTCATAGTTTTTCAAACGGTCCCGGCAAAGCTGGGCCACTGAAAGAGAATTTCCTTCTGGGCTCGTTTCGGGTGCTCGAAAGATTTCTGCAATTCTATTTTGGGCCCCTTCATCAAAACGAATTTTGATACCGTTTTTCTCCTCAAAATCTTTTTCAAAGGCCTGTATCTGAAGAACAATGAATTCATGATCAATATAACTGGGATCTTGAATCATTCTCTGAAGCTCTTCCTGGGGATGATCAATCACAACTGGGGTAATCACAAACCGTCGGATCGAGGTCGAAGGAAGTTCATATTTATAATTTCGTAACGCCTTTTCACAAATCGTAAAAAGCCCCCGAGCCCCCGTTTTTTCTTGAGAAGCTTTGCGAGCCACCGCCCTTAAAGCCTCATCGGAGAAAATAGCCTCAATCCCATAAGACTTAAAATCGCTCACGTACTGCTTGATGACCGAATCTTCCGACCTCTTTAGAATTTGGTAAAGATCTTCTTCTAAGAGGTCCTCTAAAACAACACGGACTGGAAGTCTTGCAATAAATTCAGGGTCAAAACCAAATTTAATAAAATCATGGGTTTTGGCATGCTTCTGAAATTCTCCCTCAAAAAGAGGAGGTTTACCCTGATCTGAAAAACCAATGGAGCGTATTTCCAGACGTTTTTTCACAATTTCAGATAGGCCATCAAAGGCTCCACTCACAATGAATAGAATGTGTCGAGTGCCCAGCATCTTGCGTTCAATTTTCCCTTTGGATTGAAACTCCATCACAGCTTGAAGTTGACTGGTTAAATCGGTCGAGGATTTCAGAGAAACCTCTGTTTCCTCCATTAATTTCAAGAGCCCCCGTTGAACTCCCTGCCCACTCACATCACGACCGATTAAATTCGACGGAGCCGCAATTTTATCCACCTCATCCAAATAAACAATTCCATATTGGGCAAGTTCCAAATTCCCATCCGCCTTGTGAACCAAATCCCGAACCAAATCCTCAACATCACCTCCCACATAGCCTGTTTCACTAAACTTCGTTGCATCGGCTTTAATAAAAGGAACTCCGATCAATTGGGCAATCGTCTTAACCAAATAGGTTTTTCCAACACCGGTAGGCCCCATCAGTAATACATTCTGTTTTGCATAAGCCCCACAAGTGGATTTTCCAAGGCAACTGGCCACATGGTGATAATGATCACAAACTGCGATCGCCAGAACCTTTTTTGCTTCATCTTGCTGAATGACAAAACGATCCAAATAGGCCTTGACCTCTTTGGGTTTAAGATCAAATTTAATTTCGACAGGAGCCTTTTTTTCTTGGGGGACCTCCTCTTGAGTTTTTGCAGCCTCAGGCTGAGGGAAGACAAAACCCAAACCTTTTGTCCCTAGACGTTCCTTTAAAAGCTTAGAAAATTCCTTTTGAAACTCCTCAAAACTGTGTGTCTTTTCTGTATTTTCCTTTTCCTCCATGTTGGAACCTCTCCCTTCCATTTAATGACCATTATAACATCCGAACCTTTATTGAATAGTGAATTTTGATCCTTCTGGCCCCCATGTTATATTATAGATATGAGTACGGTTTCATCTATTTTAAAGGTACTACAGGGGAAGAGGTTAGGGCTTTTTTTTAGAAAAAATTTTTTATTGTTTTTGATCATCCTAGGAACTCTAGGAATGATTTATTTTGGTAAAAATTTTTTCAAAGAAAAAAATCTAGCACTCCCTAGAATTTTACAAGCTTCCCAAACATTAGAAACAAGCCAAATCCAAAATTTTAACATTGAAAACAGCCTCAAGCCCGCTCATCTTATCTCTGAGAGGGCTCAGTCCATTCAATCAAAATCTGAAAGACTTTCTTTTGAACCTTATAAAACATTTGAATCTTCATCCCTTCCTCCGCCCAACAATACCGCATTACGATTTCCTCGCATCAACGGAGATGACTCGAATGTTCCTTCCTTTGACTCCCCGGAATATCTTGCCTTTTTTAAACCTATCTCACAGCCCCCTTTTATGGGAGTAGAAACAAATGAAAATTCTTTCTCTTCGGCTTTGGGTGGATTTTCATCTACAGAAACTGAAAGAGGAAATTCACACTTCGAACAGGAAAAATTTTGGAAAATGACGATGATTTCAAATACTTCAGAATTGAACCTGTCTTATGGAGCCCTGGTGGGTGGGTGTAGTCTCTTGATCCTCACTCATTTCAAATCACAGAGATACGTATCTTTACCGAAGCCCCAAAACGCCCAAGAGTGATCGAATGGTTTTAGACACACGGGTCATCGAGTCATTGACAGCAGTTGCCTCATAACCCGAATGGACCATGCAATCAACACATTTAGGGTTGCCACTCTTACAGCCATAGCGGGACCACTGAGTCTCGTTCATCAACTCTTGAAAAGTTTGGACATGACCTTCCTCGGCCATCAAATAACAAGGGCGCTGCCATCCTAAAACACTGTAATTTGGATTTCCCCAAGGAGTACAGTCATAATCATGTTTCCCGGTCAAAAATTCCAAATAAAGAGGTGAATGATTAAACTTCCAGCTTCTTTTTCCCCTACCGTTTTCCCCCAAAATCTTAGAAAAAAGAACCTTCGTCTTATTTCGCTTTAAGAAATGTTCTTGATCCGGGGCCTTTTCATAAGCATACCCAGGAGAGACCATCATTCCATCCACACCCGATTCGGTTAATTTATCAAATAAGTTAATCATCTCTTGAGGGTCTGTTCCATCAAACACAGTCGTATTCGTCGTTAAACGAAAGCCCGCTTTTTTAGCCGCTTCAATAGCGTTCATGGCTTGTTTAAAAACACCTCGCCGGTCTACAGCCTTGTCGTGAAGCTCTTCAAGCCCATCCATATGAATACTCAGGGTCAAATAAGCAGAGGGTTTAAATTTATGTAAATTTCTTTCAAGGAGAATGGCATTGGTACAAAGGTAAACAAATTTTTTCCGAGCAATGAGACCGTTAATAATTTCATCAATTTGGGGATGAAGAAGGGGTTCTCCCCCCGCCACAGAAACGACAGGAACCTTACATTCTTCAACCGCCTTAAAACACTGTTCAGGGGTTAAGTTTTTTCTCAAAATCTCAGTTGGATATTGAATTTTTCCACATCCGGGACAAGCCAAATTACATCTAAAAAGGGGTTCAAGCATCAAAACCAAAGGATAACGCTTGCTCCCTTTTAAGCGCTGCCTGGTTACATAAGCCCCCACCTTAAAAATCTGTTTTAATGGAACACCCACAAGTCCTCCTCTATGAGCTAAATCATCGTATGACTTTAATGGAAGTAACATCCATTAGTCAATCCTAGAATTAATTTCACCAAAAATTAAAATTGTGATAGAGTGGCCTGGTTTGCTATAGAAAGTGCTGTTATCATCAAAATGACAAATTAAAATTCAAAGACTTATTCGCTTGAGAGGTTCTTTATCAATTTCTACCACAATTTTGATTTTTGACTTTTGAATTTTGATATTAAAAAATTATGTCTATTAAATCTGACCGCTGGATCAAAAAAATGGCTCTCGCTCACGGGATGATTGATCCCTTTGAGGAGGAACAAATCCGTCAAGGCGTTGTCTCTTATGGACTCTCGTCCTATGGATATGACCTTCGCATTTCTAATCATTTTAAGGTCTTTCACCCTCCCCTGGAGACAGTACTCGATCCTAAAAATGTACCGACTGAATATTTTAAGGAAATCATGGATGATGTTTGCGTGATTCCACCCAATAGCCTCGTTTTAGGACGCACCCTCGAGCGGTTTAAAATTCCTCGCAATATTTTGACACTATGTGTGGGAAAATCTACTTATGCCCGATGCGGAATCATGGTGAATGTCACCCCTTTTGAACCGGAATGGGAAGGGTATCCGACCCTTCAAATCACCAATATCAGCGGTCTTCCAGTTAAAATTTATGCGAATGAGGGAATTGCCCAAATTATTTTTTTTCAAAGCGATGAAGAATGTCTCGTTTCATATCAAGATAAAAAAGGAAAGTATCAAAACCAAGCAAAGGAAATTACCTTACCCAGAATTTAGGAGAAATCTAAAAAATGGAAACGCTCGCATCTCCCTTTACCAAAATTTTTAAGCGTGATGGCTCGATCGTCGATTTTAATCTTGACCGCATCGTCGACGCCATCTTTAATGCAGCTAAAGCCGTTGGAGGGAAAGACTACAATCTTGCCGTCGAATTGGCCCATCAAGTTCTTGGACAACTTCAAACACAGGGAGATTCACAAAGAGTCCCTACGGTTGAAGAAATTCAGGATAGGATTGAGAAAACCCTCATCGAAAGAGGACATGCCCAAACGGCCAAGGCCTTCATTCTCTATCGCCAAAAGAGGAAAGAAGTTCGAGAGATCCGCTCCTCTTTTCTAGCAATCGAACAAACGGTCGATCAATATCTTGAAGGCGAAGTTTCAACATCGCACCCCATGACTTTTAAAGGGTTGCAAGAATATTGTGCTCAAAACATTTTAAGCCATTATGCCCTCAATAAAATTTATCCCCCTCAAATCAGTGAAGCCCATCGGGATGGGATGATTTATATTCATGGACTCGGGAAGGCGTTAGCCGGAAACTCTATTCTCCTGAATCAATTGAAGGGGGATCTTGAACCTTTTTCTTCCCATATAAAAAGAATTCAACACCTTCAATCCGAATGGTCAGATCGGATCATCCTAGAAGATTTTGATGAAATGGAAGATTTCGATGAAATAATAGAAACGGAACCCGGGCTTCTTCATTTTGATCCAAGCGAAGAAAATTCTGTTAAAACTTTTCTCTTTCTCAAAAAAATAGACTTCATTTCAGAACTACTTAAGAAAAAAGACCCTTTTAAAAATTTAGGCATGATTTTTAAGGGGGAAAAAGCATTAGAAAAAAACACATCTTTTCCTCTGGTGATCACTCCCTTTAAGGACATCCATCAAACTTCTATCATGCTTGGAATCCTACCCGCTTCAACCATTCATGATTCTCTAAGAATGAATCTAGGAGTCGTGAGCCTTAATTTGAAACGCATCGCTCAAGAATCCCCCTTCAAAAATATTTTTTTAGATCAAGTCGACTATTATCTTACAGCTGCCAAAAATGCACTCCAAATCAAGAAGAAAATCTTTGACCAAAATTTTAATCATGGCCTATTTCCTCAAACCAAAAACGTAATTGAAGCAAGGTCCAAAGGATTTTTGAGTATAGGTTTAGGAGGCCTTTTTCAGGCCGCCCACATCCTTTCCCATGGACATACGACAGAATCTGTTTTGAACTTGGCTTGGGAAATTTATCATTTCACATTAGAAAAGCTAAAGTCTTTTGAAGAAGAGACGCTTCAACCCTTTGGACTCGACTTTATTTCGGGTCGATTTTGTCCATTCTATGAAGAAGAACCTGAAACCCTGCATGAAGAAGCACTCGAAAATACACAATTTCAAAGCTTACTACCCTGGATGACGTTCAAAGAATCTGATCAAGAAACGCTTCAGTCTCTTTCTAAAATTGAGGATTTCTTTTTTTGGGTGTTACCTGCAATGAAAATCCAAAAATCAAACATCAAAAATCAAAATGACAATGTAAAATTCAAAATATCTCCCTTGCAATAGCACTAGAAATTTTGGATTTTAATATGTCATTTTGCATTTTGATTTTTAATTTTTAAATTAAAGAGGCTTGTTTGAGGAAAAAATATGGATTTTGTAAAAGCTGCTTTTGTCATTCTTTATTTTGGAATTCTTTTCATTCTTTCCATTTACGGATGCCACCGTTACTATCTCGTCTATCTTTACTATCGATACAAAAAAAACATTCCTCGGCCTAAAGATCATTTTAAGACACTCCCCCTCGTAACGGTTCAGCTTCCCATTTATAATGAAATGTATGTTGTAGAGAGATTGTTTGAAGCCGTTTCTAAACTCGACTATCCGAAAGAGCTCCTGGAAATTCAGGTCTTAGATGACTCAACCGATGAAACACAAAGAATCGCACAGTCGTTCACTCAAACCCTTCAAAAAAATGGTTTAAATATCCAGTACCTGCACCGTCATCATCGTGAAGGGTTTAAAGCAGGGGCCCTTGAAAAAGGATTAGAAAAAGCCCATGGGGAATTTATTTACATTTTTGATGCAGATTTTATTCCTCCATCTAACTTTATTCAAAAAACAATCCATTTTTTTACGGATTCTAGCATTGGAATGGTACAGGCCCGATGGACTTATTTGAATCGAAACGATTCTCTCCTCACAGAAATTCAGTCTATACTTCTCGACGGGCATTTTGTCATCGAGCATACGGCTCGAAACCGCTCAGGAAAATTTTTTAATTTTAATGGAACGGCTGGAGGCTGGAGAAGGAAAGCCATCACCGATGGAGGAGGATGGCAACATGATACCCTCACGGAGGACTTAGACCTCTCTTATCGATCACAATTACAGGGATGGAAATTTGTTTATCTACAAGAACTGGGCACCCCTTCGGAACTCCCTGTTGACATGAACGCCTTTAAATCTCAACAACATCGCTGGGTCAAAGGTTCCGTTCAGTCAGGGAAAAAGCTCCTAAAAAAGATTTGGAAAAGCTCGTTCCCTTTAGGAATAAAATTAGAGGCTACTTTTCATCTTACCAACAATCTTTCTTATCCCCTCATGATTATTCTGTCGCTTTTACTCTTGCCAGCCATGTTGATCCAACTTGAAGAAGGATGGAAGTATAAAGTTTTAATTGATGCCCCACTTTTCATTGCTTCATTTTTATCCATCAGTATTTTCTACATCTCGTCCCAAAAAGAAATTGATGCTCAATGGTTCAAAAAATTGAAATATATTCCTCTCGTTAGTGCAGTAGGGATTGGACTTTCTATCAACAATGCCAAAGCAGTCTTAGAAGCCCTCTTTTCACATGAAAGCCCCTTTCAAAGAACCCCTAAATATGGAGCTCATACTTCTCAGGATTCTTTGAAAACAAAAAAATACAGAGGAAAGAAAAATAAATTTTCATGGGTTGAACTTATTTTAGGACTTTACTTTAGCCTTCTAGCCACTATCTCATTGGAAACGCATCGCTTTGCAATGACCCCATTCCTCATGCTTTTTCAAATAGGATATCTTTACACCTGGAGCTTAAGCATCTTTCAGGAACGCCAAAAACCTCTTCAACTTCTGCTGTCTAAACCTATAGAAGCTTGAGAATAGTCCACAGTCGACAGTCTATAGTCGACAGTTTTAAGGGAACCATTTATTTTCTATGGACTGTTGACCGTTGACTATGGACTAGTTTTTTATATTTGGATGATAAAGGATCTGAATCAAATTTCCATCTGGATCCTTAAAATAAATGGAGCGGGCGCCATCTCGATGGGTTTTGGGCTCTTGAGTTAAAGAAATCCCCATTTTTTTTAAGTGGACCGACCACTGGTCTACCTCCTCTGGATCTTTCACTAAAAGACCCAAATGATCCAAAGGACTTTCTAGGGATACATTTCCTAAAGAAACTGTCTCGTGAAGGGCAAGATTATCTCGGCCTGAAGTTAAATATAGATTATGCGCATCCGGCCGCCATTCCAGCTTAAATCCAAGCACCTGAGTGTAAAAGGCCTCCGAACTTTTAAGGTTTTTGACCTTGAGTGCAATGTGCCGAAGTCCTAAGAGGGGAGGAAAAGATTGAGGGGTCATCATTTTTACACTTCTTCTTTAATCACATAAATCGATTTTTTTTGAGATTCATGATAGGTCCGAATCTGAATCTCTGCCAAAAGACCCATGGTCACAAATTGAATTCCAATAAAAATGAGAAAAACTGATAAAAGAAGAAGGGGTCTTCCTCCAATCGCCTGATGCAAAATGAGTCGAATAAAAAATAAATACAGGGATAAGGCTAGTCCCATTCCCCCGGACAAAACCCCGACCAGACCAAAAATTTGAATAGGTTTAGTAGAATAACTTAGCAAAAATTTGACCGTGATAAGATCAAGAAAAACCCTGAGTGTCCGAGAAATCCCATATTTTGACTTTCCGCGTTTGCGTGCTTGATGATTAACCTTCACCTCAGTTACACTCACTCCCATCCAGCTTGCAATCGCTGGAATAAAACGATGCATTTCACCATAGAGGTCTAGATTTTTAGCGACTTCAGATCGAAAAGCTTTTAACGTACAACCGTAATCATGAAGTTTGACTTTCGTGGTTAGGGAGATCAATCCATTGGCCAACATTGAAGGAAGTCTGCGACTTAGAAATGGATCTTTCCTTGGAGAACGCCAGCCACTCACAATGTCATAACCTTCGTCCAAACTTGACAAGAGTTTTCCAATATCCTTAGGGTCATTTTGTAAATCTCCATCTAGAGTGACAATAATACTGCCGCGGGCTGCATCAAACCCTGCCTTTAAACCCGCCGTCTGCCCAAAATTCTTTCGCAAGCGGATCAGTCGAATCCGAGCATCTTTGCCGCGAGCCTCTTTCAAAATCTCCCACGTCCGATCCGTACTCCCATCATCCACGAGAATGATTTCAAAAGAGCGTCCCAATATCTCCATGGCCTCCACCACTCTAGGAATAAGTTCAGGAGTATTTTCCTCTTCATTCATTAAGGGAATCACAATAGAAATTTCTAATTTTGAAGACACGTGTTTATCCTTTCTGAAAACCAGATTTTAACATAGCTCTTTTAGGTTGTCACTGATCTGGAAATAAGCTACAAATCTAATTTAGAATTTAAAAGTCAAAATGAAAAATGACATACTAAAATCCAAAATTCCTAATGCTATTGTAAGGGAGACATTTTAAATTTTACATTGTCATTTTGATTTTGAATGTTTGATATTTGATTTTACTTACCCTCAATCATAAATAATCCAAAAACAAGCGACCAGCCACACCAAAACATTCATTTGAAGAGCAAAATCCTTCAGAAAAACACGGGCTGGATTGTCCCCGCCTCCTCGCTGATGAAGAAGATAAAGATAACGAAAAATACCATAAATCACAAAAGGCAATGTATAAATCAAATGCGTCGTCCCAAATTTTTGAACAACCTCAGGGGAAACGGTATAAAGGGCGTAGGAAACAACCGTAGCCCCGGTTACCACAGAAATCAGAGCATCTAAAAAAGGAAGTGGATAATGGGAAAGAACAGGACGAACTTTATCTCCTTGATGCTCTAAAATAAGGCCTTCCTCCCTTCGTTTTCCCAAGCCTAAAAAAAGAGTTAGCAAAAATGTGCATAGTAAAAGCCAGGGAGAGAGTTCTACATGAATCACCACAGCCCCTGCAACTGCCCTTAAGACAAAACCACACGCAATCGAAAGGACATCCAAAAGAACAACATGTTTCAGTCCCAAAGAATAAATGGTTTGAAGAAGAAAATAAGAAAAACAAACCCAAAACAAATCTTTGCTGAGTGCAAACGCTGCGGTTAAAGAAGAAAAAACTAAAACCGCTGCAAGGCCCAGAGCAAAACCCATGGGAACCCGTCCCGCAGCAAGAGGCCTTAAACACTTGGTAGGGTGAAGACGATCCTCACTTAAATCAAAAAAATCATTTAAAATATAAACGGAGCTTGAGAGCAAACAAAAAACAAAGAAAGCTTCAATCACTCTCAAAGTAAAAGAAAAATCCCAAAAGTGTTTCGAAAAAATAAGTGAGGCTAGAACCAAGAGATTCTTAACCCATTGTTCAGGCCGAAGAAGAGTCAAAATATTTTTATAGGATATTTTCATTTTTTAATACACTCTCGCCCCACATGTTGCTAGACTTTTTTCCAAAATGCAAAATAAAAATAGAAGACACTCAACTCCTGATCAAAAACCCTCTAAAATAGGTCAAAATACTCATTGGAATCAGGTTTCTAAATCGTATGACCGCCAGGTCGGAAAGGAAGGATCTGAATACCACCAAGAAATTTTAATTCCCGGCACACTCAACCTTCTAGAGCCCAAGAGAGGAGAAAAAATCCTCGATCTAGGATGCGGACAGGGGGTATTTTGTCGAGCCCTCTCACGATTGGCCCTGGAAATAGAAATGACTGGAATTGATGCTGCTCGGAATTTGATTGAACGAGCCAAAACCTACCCCCAAGAACACCATCGGATGGGCTACCATGTGATGGAGGCCTCACACCTTAAAGGTATTCCAAACGAAAAATTTGATGCGATTGTTTCCATCCTGGCCCTTCAAAATATGAATCCCATCGAATCGGTCATTCAAGAAATCACTCGCGTTGCCAAGAAGAAAGCCCGCATGGTCTTGATTCTAAACCATCCCTGCTTTCGAATTCCAAGGCAAAGCAGCTGGGGATTTGACGAGTCCAATAAAATTCAATACCGACGGATTGATCGTTATATGAGCCCCTTAGAAATCCCTATCAAAATGCATCCTGGATCTAACCCAGATTTGATCACTTTGTCTTTTCATCGTCCCCTCTCCTATTATATTCAAGCCCTCTATGCCTATCGTTGGGCACTCACCTATATGGAAGAATGGAGTTCACATAAAGAGAGTGAGCCGGGCGCTCGTTCTCGAGCTGAAAATAGAGCTCGCCAAGAAATTCCGCTCTTTCTTGCAATCCGAGCTGAAAGAATTTAATATCCTTGTCCTCAACAACCCACTTCACTATTTCCCATGTTCAGGATCTTCATGAATGGTCACATCTGCATTTCGAAACCGCCCTTGAATTTTTTGGACCAGGGACTCTGTAATTTCATGTACATTCTCAAAACTCTGATCCCGCTTCAAAACCAAATGAAAATCAACAAAGCTTTTCTCCCCCACCTTTCGAGTCCTCAATTCATGATACCCTAAAACATGTGGATCATGATGCCGTATCATTCGATCAAGTTCATCAACCATGCGTTTAGGGAGCGATCGATCCACCAGCTCATTGGCCGCCTGTAAAAGAATTTGAAAGGAAAGAAAAGCAATATACCCTGCAACTAAAATCCCCCCCAAAATATCCCACGCAAACCATCCCGTCCATTTGACCAGAAGAATGGAAACAAAGATCATAATATAGGAAAGAATATCCATCAGATAATGGGTTTTTTCAGCCTTCATGATCAGCGACCCTGTTTTTTTCTCAATACGACCCATGATAAAGGTAATCATCAAATTGACTGAGGCCGAAATTCCAATGATCGAGAGAGCAAAATTCGAATGGGTTAAAAAAATCCTCGATCGAACATGCTGAAAAGATTCCCAAAAAATAAAGAAAGAAAAGAAAAGAAAAAGGACTCCTTGAGTATAAGAAGCCAAACTCTCAATCTTCTCGTGTCCGTAGGCATGATCACTGTCCGGAGGCTGAGAGGCTAATTTCACGGATAAATAATTGACAGAAGAAATTCCCATATCCATGAGAGAATCAAGTGCGGAAGCAAGGAGAGATGCCGAAGCGCAGAAAAAACCTGCAAATCCCTTTAGAAAAACCAAAAAAATGGACAGGAAAATGGCCCACCCTAAACTTTGGGTTTTTTCTTTAACATTGGAAGGGGATTCAGAAATATTTTCGAGCATATTTATCCTTCACAGACAATGAATTGATAATTTAGGAATTTATTTATTTTACCTTTATTGTCAATTCTCAATTGTCAATTATCAATTTACTAATTATTAATTAGCATTTTACTAGCAAATCTTTTTTGAGATCATTCGCCTTATCCTTACCCACCAGTTGTTCAACCAAACAAAGTGAGAATTCTAGTGCCGAACCAGGACCCCGACTGGTCACAACCTTTCCATCCCTGACCACACGCTCTTCCAAAAACGTTACTGAAGAAGGGAATTTGTCTTCATATCCTGGATAGCACGTCGCTCTTTTCCCATTTAAAATACCTGTTGGAGCCACTGCAAGCGGAGGCGCAGCGCAAATCGCCCCCAGCCATTTTTTTTCTTGATCCACCTTTTTAATCATTTCAGCTACTTTTTTCGAGGACCCTAAATTTTGGGCCCCTGGCATTCCACCCGGCAAAATCAAAAGATCTGGAACTTCACTCACTTCATCCAAAGTCACATCTGCCTGAATTTTAATCCCATGAGACCCTGCAACCGTTTTCCCGGAAAGCCCTGCGACAATCACCTCTAAGCCCGCCCTGCGTAAAACATCCATCGGTGTCACCGCCTCAATTTCTTCAAAACCTTCTGCCAAGACAACCAGAACCTTTTTAGACATAGGAACCTCCTTAAAATCCAAAAATCAAATAGCAGTCATGAAAATGAGACGTTGTTACTGGCTATTCCCCTCCTTTGTACCCCAAAGGGGAGGAACTCAATTTTCATCCACTTGGGTGGACTGAAAGTTCATGATGACAAAGATCAAAATGACAATGTAAAACTTAAAATGTCTTCCTTGCAATAGCGCTAGAAATTTTTGAATTTTGATATGTCATTTTGCATTTTGATTTTTAATTTTTGATTTCACTTTTCGCATACGCCGCCATCTTCCACTTTATGTTACATCCCATACTCGGTTTTTGAATACTCGAAACTGGTTTCCCAGCCAAAACTGAATCCATGGCCGCTCGAAGATCATGTCCGTTAATCGGCTGACCATTTTCTGGGCGACTGTCATCCAGTTGCCCCCGATAAACGAGTTTTCTTTCGGCATCAAAAAGGAAAAAATCCGGTGTACATGCTGCTGAATAACCCCTGGCCACCTCTTGAGTCTCGTCATAGCAAAAAGGAAAAGAAAACTTAAGATCCATCGCCATTTTCTTCAAATACCCTGGGCCATCGTCTGGATACTTCAGTGCATCATTGGAACTAATGGCAACGATTCCAATATTCTTTTTCGCATAATCCTGTCCCAATTTTGCAAGTTCATATTTTACATGCTGAACATAAGGACAGTGATTGCAAATAAACATCACGAGAAGCGCCTTCTTCTCCTCAAAATTTTTAAGTGAAATGATTTTTCCTGAAGCAACCTCCGTCAAAGAAAAATCAGGGGCCTCGACCCCCAAGGGAATCATTCTTGATGGTGTTAAAGCCATATGCCTCCTTAAAAACAGTTTAAAGTTTAATGTTTAAAGTTTAAGGAAAAAAATGCTTACACATTAAATCTAAATAGCATCACATCCCCATCTGCTACCACATAGTCCTTCCCTTCCATGCGCACCAAACCTTTCTCCTTTGCACTGACGGTAGATCCCAGCCGTATCAAATCGTCGTATTTTACAACTTCAGCACAAATAAATCCTCTTTCAAAATCGGAGTGAATTACCCCAGCCGCTTGAGGTGCCTTAGCCCCCTTTAAAATCGTCCAGGCTCTAACCTCTTTTTCTCCTGCTGTAAAATAAGTAATGAGACTCAGCAATTGATAGGCCGTTCGAATCAAAGTATAAAGTCCAGGCTCTTCAAGATTAAGCGCCTTTAAAAACTCCTTTTGCTCCTCTTCGGCAAGATCATTCAGTTCGGATTCTACCTTTCCAGAAATGACGACGACCTCGGCCCCTTCTTTCTTAGCCCATTCTTTCAAGATTTTTGCATAAGGACCTCCCTCCGGTAAATCCCCTTCTGCAACATTCGCACAATAAAGAACCGACTTCAGGGTAACAAGTCCCAAATCTTTAAGGCCTTTTTTCTCATCCTCAGAGAAATCAAGTCGACGCAGGGGTTTGCCATCTTCTAACGCCTTTTTCACTTTTTCATAAATGGGCATGAGTTCGCGCGATAGCTTATCTCCCGATCGTGCCAACTTTTCTGTCTTATCATAACGTTTGGTCACCGTATCTAAATCCTTTAAACAAAGCTCAGTATCAATAATTTCAATATCTCTCAAAGGGTCCACAGAACCCGACACATGAATCACATCCGAATCATCAAAACATCGCACCACATGAAGAATCGCTTCCACCTCACGAATGTGACCTAAAAATTGATTACCCAAACCCTCCCCTTCAGAAGCCCCCTTAACCAGCCCGGCAATATCATAAAACTCAACCGTATTGGGAGTTGTTTTTTGAGGATGATAAAGTTTACTCAAGGCAACGAGCCTTGGATCTGGAACCGGAACAACCCCTACATTAGGATCAATGGTACAAAAAGGATAATTTAAGGCCGGAACCTTGGCCTTGGTTAAGGCATTAAAAATGGTCGACTTCCCAACATTAGGTAACCCTACAATCCCACACCGAATTCCCATAGAATTTCTTCCTTAGCATCAATGTTTGAAAAGGCTCTCTCAAATACAAAATAAAAATATTGATCGCAGCGGCGAAGATCTGACCCTTTTATAAAACATTTTATACGTCCCATCTGGAAGAAGAATCACAGAGGGATCGCCCATCACCTCACCCTCTTTAGAACTCAAGCAAACGCCCTCCTCCTGCCAATGCAAAAAATCCGTCGTAAACTGACTCTCAATTCCTCGACCCGACTTATAAGTCCGATAACCTCCATTCACCGCAATGGTTTTCGATACAGCTCCAGATCGACTGATCATTTTACCATCCCACACAAATTTAACTCCATCAGAGCTTGAAGCACTCAAAAGATCTCTTCCTTGGGAAAGAAACATCTTCCAACCATCCTCTATTTTAATCACATCCGGATCCGTAACGTTTGGAGCTGAAAGACACAGTTCTTCCCCTTTGAAATGAATCCCATCATCCGAAAGAGCACAACAGATTAAATGATCTTTCTCAACAGGCTTTCCCAAAATTTCAAAGCCCTCTCCAAGCCTATTCCCGAAAGGAGGCCCCATCGGACCTCGACCAAAATTCCCATAATAATAAAGTCTGATTTTTCCATCCTTGATTAAAACGGGGCAAGGATCTACAGCATCCATTCTCGCTTTATCCTCAATCATCACCTTCTCTTTCTTCCATGTCTTTCCAAAATCAGAGCTGATTGCTACAGCAAGATCATGGCCTTGCGATGCATCCATAAAATAAAGAAAAATGACCCCCTCTTTCGTAATCACAGCATCTGGGACAGAGGCATGATCAAAAAGAACTTTTCCATCGGGGGTCCAGTGAATAGAATCATAACTCGTCGCACTCAAGACTTGATGACGATAAATCCCCTTTCCTAGCTCTTGAGCAGAAGGACCTTCTCCCCAAGCTGAGCATAGACTAGAAAACAAAATCATAAATCCTATCTTCTGAAACATAAAACTCCTTTTTTTAAATCAAATTTTAAAGCTGAAAAATAAAAATTATGGTATAGAAATAACTGAACTATGGAAACAAGTCCATCGTCCACGGTTGACAGTCCATAGAAAAAATACTTCCTTCAAATCTGCCGACCGTTGACCGTCGACTGTGGAATCATTTTCATCCAATGGTGTGGGCAAACGTTTATGGTGACAACTCATGGAACCTAAAAAGCTTCAGCTCATCAAGTGCCCTGGATGCGGACAAAAAACCCCTCTGAAGATTGAAAAAATCTTTGATGACCATTTCAATCTCACAGGAGAAAAAAAATCCTGTTCGTTTTGCCACTTTGAATTTCAAGAAGGAGAACTTCCTGTCATTCAGCCAAAAACTCAAAAAATCTTTGATACAAATGCTGAAAGACACATCTGTAAAAACTGTAAAAACTATGTTGTCAATCCTTGGACCCAAAAATGCGCGATCTGGAACAAGGATGTTACGGGAACGGACAGCTGTGAGAAATTTGAACAAAAAAAGGAGCTCGGTCTCTCCTAGCTTATTCCTCAGTTCTTTCTCTTATCCCTCACATTCACGATCCATCGATAAAAAGATCTTAACAGAAATTTCTTTCCGGGGAAATGAAGCAAAATCCATTGAGGGAATCGCCCACCCGGTAAAGCCCCAATCACAAAAGGAATGGCTTCATCTCCGCTCAAAACTTCTTGGGTTGGAAGAACCAAATGAAAACGATCCTCAAAAGCCTCTGGTGCCATTCTCCGAGCGAAATCCTTTGCAAGAGGATCATCCATCGGAAGAAACACAATGGCATTCTTCCGATCCAATTGCTTAACAAATCTCATCAAGTTGACACAAAGCTCACAATTCCAATCGTAGATCAAATAATAAGGATCCACTCGCTTTTCCCCTCTTTCAAGTCCATCTTAAAAGTCTATCCTAATTTGAATCGTCTAAAAATCAAAAACCAAAATGCAAAAATCAAAATGACACATCATAATTCAAAAATTTTAGCCATTCTTAAACGCTTTCTAAATGTCACGTTTTGTTCTTCATTGTGAATTTTTAATCTTTTCTTTAAAAGCCCTACCCGCTACAATGGTCTTGTATACTATTTTCTAAATCTACGTTCGAAAAAGAGGAAGCGCTTGCCTTAATGTGAAAAACAAAAAATTGAAGCGCAAAAGCACAAAATTTTATCCTCTCAAAATTGATTTCAACACTGTCGTTACCAAGCTTACTGATGGTATTGTTATCCTTAATAAGAAGGGCATCGTTCAATTTGTTAATCCTGCCGCTCAATCTCTTTTGGGTAAAACTTCCAAAGAACTTCTCGATAAACCTTTTCCCTATAAGACTCAACTTGGAAAAATTTCTGAATTTGAAATCGTTCATTCTCGAAAGAAAAAACTCATTGAAATAAACATCAAAAAAATGGATTTTAAAGGCCGATCCTTTCTCCTGGCCTCCCTTCGAGACATTTCTCACCGACAATACTCACAAAAATTGCATACAGAAATAGAGGAGAGAAAAAAAACAGAAGAGGCTCTCAAAGAAAGCCAGGCCCTTTTCCAAAGCTTTATGAATCACAGCCCTACCATTTCAGCAATGAAAGATGAGAAAGGGCGTTATATTTATGTCAATGAACCCCTTGAAAAACTTTTTCAAACGACCTTCTCTCATCTAAAAGGGAAAACTGATTTTGACTGGCTTTCGGAACCGACGGCCCGTCGTCTTTGGGAAAATGATATGCGTGTCCTTTCTTCAGGGAAGATGCTTGAAGCCATTGAAATGGTTCCAACGCCTGATGGGGTTCCTCATTATTGGCTCGTTTTGAAATTTCCCTTTTTGCATCCGACTGGCAAGCACTTTGTGGGCGCTGTCGGCATTGATATTACAGAGAAGAAACACGCTGAGGAAGAAATTAAAATTTTGGCGAAATTCCCCAGCGAAGATCCCTATCCCATTTTTCGTATTTCTAAAGAAGGGACCATTCTTTACGCAAATAACTCTGCCCTTCCTCTTCTCCAAAGTTGGAAGCGCAAAATAGGAGAAAATGCCCCAGACCATTTAAGAAAATGGGTCGCGGAGACATTGGAGACTGGGCTCAAAAAACACGTTGAGGTTGATCATGAACATCAAATTTTTTCTTTTGTTTTTGCACCCATCATCGATGCAGGGTATGTGAATATCTACGCCCAGGATATTACTGAGCGTAAACGTCTAGAACACCTTAAAGAAGAATTTGTAAGTACGGTCTCGCATGAACTACGAACCCCCCTTGCCATTTTAAAAGAAGGGATCTCTCAAGTGTGGGAGGGTCTTCATGGAGATCTTTCACAGGAACAAAAAAAAATTTTAGCCATGGCCCTCAAAGGCGTTGATCGATTATCCAATATCATCAATGATCTTTTAGATATTTCAAAAATTGAAGCCGGCCGAGTCATTCTTAAAAAACGACTGATCGATCTAACCGATCTCGTCCGTGAAATCATTTCAATTTTTCAAGTCGAAATTAAGAATAGGAAACTTGCTTTAAAAAGTCAATTCCCTGAAAAACCCGTGTATGTTTATGCGGACCGAGGAAAAATTTTTCAAGTCCTCACCAACCTTGTCGGCAATGCCCTTAAATTTACAGAAAAAGGATTCATTGAAATTTGCGTAGAAAATAGTCAAGAAGCGGTCATCTGCTCCGTTTCAGATACAGGACGAAGCATTTCTCCAAAAGATCTTTCAAAAGTATTTGAAAAATTTCAGCAGTTCAGCCGTACCGCAGGTCCTGGGGAAAGAGGAACCGGCCTGGGGCTTTCAATCTGTAAAGGGCTTGTGGAGAGCCATGGAGGGAAAATCTGGGTTGAAAGTAAACTCGGGAGAGGATCTCGTTTCACCTTCACTCTTCCCCACCACACATCAAAAGCGATTTTTAGAGAATATATTTCAAATGGAATCAAAGAGGCTTTAAGAGAAAAAAGCTTTGTATCTATTATTATTTTTGAAATCAAAAATTTTGATGATTTAAAAGAAAAATTAGGAATTGATAAAGTTTCTTCTCTCTCCCAGGAACTTGGCGACCTCATTGAACAAAGTTTTTGGAGACGGGCTGACATCGCGATCCGTCAAACACGGACCATTCTTATTGTGCTCCCCGCGACAGGCAAACAAGACTCCTTTCTTACGGCTGCAAGAATTCAAAGACTCATTACGGATTCCTTAAACCAACAAGGGCTTCAAGACATCGTTGAAATTGCAGGTTCGGTTGCAAGTTTTCCAGAGGATGGAGAAACGGCCGAGGCCCTGATTGAATTTGCTGAAAAACGCCTCCAAAGAGTCAAAAAGGTACTCATTATCGATGATGATGATCAAATAGTGACACTTTTGACTCAACGCCTTAGTGCTCAAAACCAATTTGAATGTCTGATCGCACGCGATGGGATGGAGGCTCTTAAAAAAGCAACCGAATCGTTTCCTGATCTCATCATCTGTGATGTTAAACTTCCAAAAATGAATGGCTACGAAGTGATTGGTCGCTTAAAAGAAGACGTTAAAACACGTGATATTCCTATTATCATTTTAACGGCCTATCAATCAGAAATGAATAAAATCGACGCTGTTTTACCAGGAAGCATCCCCATCCTCAGCAAAACAGAAGGCTTTGATAAACTCATGCAAATCCTTCGCAAAATGATTTAGAAAACTATGGGAAAAAAAATTCTGATTGTTGATGACGAATTAGATTATGCCTTCATGGTTCAAGGAAGACTTGAACATAATGGATACGATGTCTTTATCGCAGAAGATGGCGAAGAAGCATTAAAGAAGGCCACTAGAGAAAAGCCGGACGTGATCCTTCTTGATATTCTGATGCCCATCATGGATGGTTATACCACACTTAAAAAGCTTAAATCACAAAATGAGACGAAAGACATCCCTGTCATCATGTTTTCTGCAAAAGGGCAACCTGAAGACCTAGCCCAAGCAAAAACTTTCAGGGCATTCGATTACATCATCAAACCCTTCGACCCTCCCGAACTCCTAGGGAAAATCGAAAAAGCGATGAAAAAGTAATTTCGAAAAACGGCCGTTTTCTTTTTAAATCCAAAATCCACAATCTAAAATGCATTGCTGGGAGGGGGATTTGAACCCCCATACCCTGTAACGGGCGCTAGCCCCTCAAGCTAGTGTGTCTGCCAGTTCCACCATCCCAGCAAAAAACAGTAGGGAGTAAGTAGTATAAAGTAGGTAGAAAACTTCTTACTGCTTTTCACAGGTGTACTTGAATTCCTTTACGCAAAAACTCCCGTCTCGTCAACCAAATAAATGGAGTCGCAATTATAGTAAAAAACGCACTCATATAAACAAAAATTTGCAAAATTAAAACCATGGAATTATGGGAGCGAGAAATATTCAAGGAAGAATATTCAAAAAACCTCATAAATCCCTGCATCCAGGACGCACTCAAGAGTTGATAGAGCGCCCCTCCTGTTATATCCTCAAGGGCATGGGTGAAGTTAGAAACAGACATCAGAAGGGCATAGGTAAATCCGGCGTTCGATCGAGAGGCTGCTTCCCCAGCCAAAGTGAGAGGGATTAAAAATGCGGGAATAGAGGCAAAGCCCAAAGTCGTATCGGTGAACAAAGCCCACCAATGATATCGATTCCAATTGGACGCCCCTTCTAAGAATTTATAGAAGAGGGCCCCTATGCTACTTCCTTTAAACTGAGACCCCCACGATAAAATCTTTTCCCAGGAGAAAGGGATGGTCAAAGAAAGCGGGTGATCCACCGGCAAATAAAAATAATAGCCCGAAAGCAAAGAAATCACCGCAATCACAACCATTCCATAGAGATATTGATCCCACCTCACTCGAGAAAAATGGCGGGCAAACCAGCGGTAGACAAAAATAGAAAGGAGCCAGACGAGACTACTCACCGCATTCAAAATTCCAAAGATCGTCGGAGTAAAATGAAGCTCTTTGGCCATGTAAGTTTTTCCAGCATAACTGATGGAAGGGCTAAAGTTCCAAGCGACAATAAAAAGGATTAGAAAAAGAAGATGCCGCTCTTTTTGGCGAAAATTTTTAAACGCCTGAGTCATTGAATGAAATCTGTTCGGCCATTGAAATAGATGATTTTTAAAGCTCTTCACTCCCCTTTTTAAAAAGGGTTTTGTCTTTCGAATACGTTCTTCATCCAGGTTGGTCATTCCAATGATTGCCGTGAAGAGAGGAAAACAAGCGGTACTTGCAAAAACAATCCAATAGGGCAAAATATTTTGTTCAACTTTTTCTTGAAACCAGCCGCTCGTAACAGCCACAAAGACACTGGCTAGGCTCAACATCAGCCATTGAAAATTGACAAAGGATCCAACCAATTTTAATTTTTGTCCGTGCTCAACCATCAACGCATCGACCACCACATCGACAAAGGCGTAGGACAATTGTGCCACATTGATTAAAATGATATAGGGAAGCACCCAGGTCCACTGAAGATAAGTTAAGAGCGCTATCCCTAACCAAGAAAAAAGAGCCAGGACGGCCATGACTCCAAAATAGGATTTTCTGCGATAACCTAGAATAGGAACTCGGTCAGAAATGAATCCCCAAAGAGGTTTGATATACCAGGCTAAATGATTTAATCCTTGAAAAAATTGACCTGCAACAGGTCCCAATTTCAGAATATTCATCATGTAATAAAAGATGGAAAGCTGAGGAAGGCCGTTCATTCCTTGGGCAAAATAGACAACACCAAAAACACGTTTAAGCCTCTTTACTTCAAGATCATTGGAGGACATTTAAGAGTTTTCCTAATGGACTTTAAGATGCACTAGAATCAACTTGAGATTTTTCTTGAATTTTTTTTTGGGAAGAAGATGGAAGTAGAGTCGATTCAGTCTTAGGTTCAACTGCACTTGGTGAAGCAGTTGAAGAAGATGCTGAAGCCGTCGAAGTTACTTCGGGTGATTTTTGCGGTGTAGATAGTGTACGAGAAATCTTGTTTAAAAGACCTTTTAATTCTTCCTTAGACTTTCCAACAACTCCTTCAAGGACTTTATTCTCACCTGAAGTGTTTTGACTTCCAGAAGGAGGCGGCAACCCTTTTTGAAGGGCTTCCATGGGGAGTTTCAGAGGTGACTTTTTAAGAACAGAGGAACTATGTCTGGCTGTTAAAAAGGCCAATGAAAGGCTCGTGAGCATAAAAATAACAGCCATGACTGAAGTCGCCTTTTTCAAAAAATCGCTGGCTTCAGCGCCTAAGGCTGTCTCAACAGCGGCCGCACCAAAAGTAGAAGCAAGACCCGCTCCTTTCCCCGCCTGCAAAAGGACCAAGGCGATAAGACCCAGGCAACAAATCACATGAATCATCATTACAAAAATCATCATGGCTAAAAAATTCCTCAAATTTCAATGGCGGTAATTATATCTTAAAATTAACAATTCTGGCAAAGGATGTTACATCAAGGCTCGCTCCACCAACCAAAGCCCCATCAATATTGGGCTCTCGCATCAACTCGTCGATATTTTTAAGTGTAACACTTCCGCCATACTGAATGCGAATTTTATCTGCAATATCGCTCCCAAAAAACTCTTTCACAATTTTTCGAATATGGGCATGGACCTCTTCGGCCTGTTGAGGCGTTGCATTTCGTCCTGTTCCAATGGCCCAAACAGGTTCGTAAGCCACCACACATTTTGAAATTTCTTGCTTTTCAAGACCTTTTAAACCTTGTGTCACCTGAGTACGGATCAAATCAAACGTGAGGTTCTTTTCCCGTTCTTCCAAAGTTTCTCCAACACAAACAATGGGCAAAAGTCCATCGCTCAAGGCTTTTTTCACCTTTCGATGAACCATCTCATCTGTTTCACCCAAAATCTTTCTGCGTTCTGAATGGCCAATAATACAATAAGAAGCCCCTGCATCCTTAATCATCGATCCTGAAATTTCGCCTGTAAAAGCGCCATTGGCCTCCCAAAAAATATTCTGAGAACCCAACTCAATGTTTGATCCCTTTAAAATTTCTCCGACAGAAGCTAACGCAGTAAAGGGAGGACAAATGAGGCATATACGGTCCGTCAATTTTGCCAATTCTTTTTTAAGCTTTTCTGAAAACTCAAGGGCTTCCCTTAAAGTTTTGTTCATCTTCCAGTTTCCAGCAATAATCGGAATACGCATCTTAACCCTTTAAACGTTAAACCTTTAAACTTTGAACTTCCGTCAAGGCAGCAATCCCAGGAAGCTCTTTGCCTTCTAAAAACTCCAAAGAAGCGCCTCCCCCTGTCGAAACATGAGTCATTTTATCTGCTAGACCCAATTGAGCCAAGGCGGCGACGGAATCCCCTCCTCCAACAATGGTCGTTGCACTACGATTGTCAGCCAAAGCTTGAGCAATCGCCTCTGTTCCGCGTGCAAATCGGCTCAATTCAAAAACCCCCATGGGACCATTCCAAAGAACAGTTTTTGCCCCTTGAATTTTTTTAGAATAAAGACTGATGGTCTCAGGACCAATATCCGCACCCAGCCAGCCTGGGGCAATTCCCCCTCGAACAACCAGGGTGTTCGATCCTTCCTCTAATCGATCCGTCACCACATGATCAGCGGGGATCAAAAGCTCTTTTTTCTTTGATTGAGCTTTTAATAAAAGCTGTTTTGCTAATCCAACCTTTTCTTTTTCAACCAGGGAGTTTCCAGTGGAGAGACCCTGGGCCAATAAAAAGGTATAGGCCATGGCCCCACCCACTAAAAGCGTATCGACTTTTTCCAAAAGATTTTCAATGACACTGATTTTGTCCGAAACCTTCGCCCCGCCTAAAATCGCCACAAACGGTTTTTGAGGGTGATTCACCGCATCTCCTAAATATTGAATTTCTTTTCTCAAGAGATACCCTGAAGCTGACTGAGCAATAAACTTCGTAATTCCATACATCGAGGCATGAGGACGATGAGCGGTACCAAAGGCATCATCAATATAAATTTCACCTAAGCGAGCCAGGGAACGAGCAAAATTTTCATCACCCTTTTCCTCTTCAGGATGAAATCTTAAGTTTTCAAGCAAAAGAACCTCACCCGATTTCATCCCTTGGACAAGCGTTTCAACATCGAGGCCGACACAGTCCGGAGCCATTTTTACTTCGCGTCCTAATAATTCAGCGAGACGGATTGCCGCCGGTTTCAAACTCATGGAGGGTTCCACCTTACCTTTGGGTCGGCCCAGATGGCTCATGAGGACTGCCTTCCCCTGATGATCGATCACATAGCGAATCGTGGGTAAGGCCTCCCGAATCCGGGTATCATCCGTAATGGAAAGAGCTTTATCTAAAGGAACATTAAAGTCTACGCGAATTAAAACACGCTTCTCCTTTAAATCCAAATCTTCAATAAAAAGTTTTGACATATCACTTCCTCAAAAACTACAATTTAATGGATAATTAGCAATTGAAAATGGATAACAGTCATATGCACTTGATTCCACTCGATGCAAGCACTACGGCAAAATTTGTAGTCGCCCCATTTATGGGGCCGTGCATGAGACTGCCCGATGAATCAGGCGACTACAAAAGCTTATTCTTTATTATCCCTTCATCGCCATCGCAGGCACATCATTCTTCGCCATATACTTCACAAGATCAACCACGCGATTCGAATAGCCCCATTCATTATCATACCAGGAAACAATTTTGAAGAAGCGCTTCTCTCCTTGAAGATTATTCTGAACCGTGGCCAATGAATCATAAATGGAAGAATGACTGTCATGAATGAAATCGGTTGAAACCAATTCTTCCTCTGTAACGGCTAGATATCCTTTTAAGTAGCTTTCAGAAGCCTTTTTCAGAAGGCGATCAATTTCTTCAATGGAGGTATCTTTCGAAGCCCGAAAGGTCAGATCCACGACAGAAACATCGATGGTTGGAACACGAAAAGCCATCCCTGTTAATTTTCCCTTGACCGCAGGCAACGCTTCACCGACCGCTTTAGCTGCACCCGTCGTCGATGGAATAATATTGATCGCTGCCGCACGACCGCCTCGCCAGTCCTTTTTAGAAGGGCCGTCCACAGTCTTTTGTGTTGCCGTATAAGAATGAATGGTCGTCATGAGTCCCGTTTCAATTCCAATCCCTTCCTTCAAAAGCACATAAACCAAAGGAGCGAGGCAATTGGTCGTACAAGAAGCGTTGGAAACGATATTGTGGTTTGCAGATTGATATTCCTTTTCATTTACTCCCATCACAAGGGTCTTCACATCGCCTTTAGCTGGAGCGGAAATAATGACTTTCTTCGCACCGGCCGTCAAATGTCCCTTGGCCTTTTCAGAATCGGTAAAAAGTCCTGTGGACTCAATCACATAATCAACCCCCAATGCCTTCCAGGGTAGTCCCGAAGGATCTTTGGTTGCCATCACACATTTTATTTTATGACCGTTCACGATCAAAATATCATTTTCCTCTTTAGAGGAATCACTCTTGGCTGTATCGACTGAATGCTTAAATTTGCCGTGCACAGAATCATATTTCATCTGATAGGCAAAATAATCTGCATCCGTCGATATATCCACCACCGCAACGACATCAATATCTTTTCCTAAAAGGCCCTGATCACAAATGGCCTGAAATACCATCCGCCCAATTCTTCCAAACCCATTAATTCCAATTCGTATAGCCATATTTTAAGCTCCTTTCTAAATCAGCGCATGATTTTACCCAATGAGGCGAGGGTGTCAAGGCTAAATTGGTCTTTATATTTCAATTCCCTTAGTGAATGGGGTATCGTTTAATGGAGAGGTAGTTTTCGTAAGCGCACTCGAATATCATCAACAATAACAATAGAATTTTGAAGATCTTCAACCTTAAGAGTTTTGAGTAACCTTGTCAGAAAAATATTTACTTTTTCTACGGTTGCATGTTCGATCCTAAGAAGGATAATGCTGGGGGTAATTGCTAAGGAATGAGCCAAGATGGAGCCAAAGTCAAAATCCGTGGAAATAACGATCTGGTTTTGCGATCGAGCCATCTGTACGATTTCCTCATCAGTTGCTCTTTCTTTGCCTATAGAGAGTAAATGAACTGCCTCATGACCCAGTGAATTCAGAAAATTTGCAGTCTTTGGAGAAAGGGGCATATCAACAAGAAATTTCATTCATTCAACCTGTCATAGAGGTCAAGGGAAAGGATTCATCTCTACTCAGCCAGGCAGCATATTCAAGAGATTGTTTAATATCCTCCATTTCGAGGTAGGGGTAGTCACTCAGTATCTCGGGAAAGGATTTACCAGCTCCAATGAGATCAAGAATCTGATAAACAGGCATCCGCATACCCCGAATACAGGGCTGTCCATGGAGAACCTTTGGATCCATTGTTATCCGGTTAAACATCATAACCACCTCTCTCTAAATGATTACCTTAGATTAAGGACGCTGTCAATAGAGAACCCCAAAAAACCGTCGCTCGTTAAAAAGAAAATTAATGAGCGAAGAATCAAATACTCCTCGCCAACACCCATACTGTGACTGAACTCGCTCCAGCCTCTTTTAGTACCCGAGAGCATTCTTCGATGGTGGCTCCTGTGGTCAAAACATCATCGACCAGAAGAACTCTCTTTCCCTCAATCCTTTTTATATTTTTACATTTAAAACTGCCTTGAATATTGAGAAGCCGATCCTTTCTATCTTGAAGTGTCTGTCCTCCTGAATATTTAGCACGAATCAAAACCCCTTTTAAAAGAGGCCTTTGAATCTTATCTCTAATGGCCTCCCCCAAAATACAAGCCTGATTAAATCCCCTTTCCCTCATTTTCAAAGGATGCAAGGGCACCGGAAGGATGATATCCACATTTTCTTTAGAAAAAGGTATTTTCTCCTTGGCAAGAAACATCCTTTGAAAAGTTGACACAAGATATTCTGCTTTAGCAAATTTTAACAAGCGCAAGAGCTCCTTCAAAAGCCCCTCATAAATGGCGATGGCATAACACGCCTCATAAGAAAAATGGGATCGAGAACAAGGAGAGCAAATTTTCCTCTCTAGCCCAGGAAAGGGTTTTGCGCAAATGTGACAGGCAGGCTCGGGAATCCATCCTATCAAATCAAAGCACCCATCACAAAGATAAGTTCGATTCTCATGCGACATCACTTCTAAGCAATGCTCACAATGCCGTGGAAATAAAAGATCTGCGAGAACCCAACCCAACATTCGTAGATTCATTTGAAATTGATGAATGGAAAATATCCGCATGCAAAATCCTACTATGGAAATCCAAAAATCAAATATCAAAAATCAAAATGACAAATCAAAATTTAAAATGTCTCCCTTGCGATAGTATTATAAATTTTGGATTTTAGGTTGTCATTTTGCATTTTGATTTTTGAATTTTAAATTGTATCATAAGTCAAAAATTTGGAAACATTTGGAAACATCATGAAAATACTTCATGCTTATATCATCAGGGAGTTTCTGGCCAATTTTTTCCTAGGAACTTCGATTTTTGTCTCTGTCCTCTTTATGGGACATGTCTTCAAGATTGCCAATCTGGTTCTTCAGGGGGTTCCCTTAAAGGAAATTGCCTACTTGTTCTTTTTACTAACTCCCTATTTTCTATCTGCCTGTATTCCCATGGCCCTCTTAAGCTCTCTCCTTCTTATTTTTGGACGCCTCTCTCAAGACAATGAACTCTTGGCGATAAAAGCTTCTGGAATTTCCATTTTTAGAGTCTCTTATCCCCTTTGGATCATTGGAATTCTTTTGACAGGAATTTGCTTCAAACTGCATAATGAAATCATCCCCTATTCCCATTTTGCGGCTCGAAAACTCATTGTGCAAATGGGCATTAAAAATCCAACGGCCTATCTGGAGGCAGGGCAATTTGTAGAAGCCTTTCCAAATTATATTATTTATATCCGAGAACGACACGACAACCTCCTTAAAAAAGTTGTCATCTATGAGACAACTGAAGAAGGTAAGATCAAAACCATTACAGCCCAAGAAGGAGGCATTTCCTACGCCCCGGAAACCAGCACCATTCTCCTTGAATTACATAACGGAACCATTCAACAACCCACTGGAAAGGATTTCAAAGATTTTTTTAATCTCCAATTTGGAAATTACGTCCTTAAACTTAATGCGGAAAATATTTTTAAAAACCCATCTGATCTGGACAAAAAACATAAAGACATGTCCATTTCTGAAATCGCAAAAAAAATCAAGGAATATAAGTCTAAGGGAATTAATCCCACCCCACTTCGAACCGAAATTCAAAAGAAAATTTCCATATCCTTTTCTTGCCTTGCTTTTACTTTGATTGGAATCCCCCTAGGAATTCGTGCTCATCGAAGTGAAAAAACGGTCGGAATAGCGTTGAGTCTCCTCCTCGTTTTTCTTTATTATTTATTCATTATTTTAGGCAAAGCTCTGGATGAAAAACCTGCCCTGCATCCGGAACTCTTAATGTGGGTTCCTAACGTTTTACTCAGTGCCATTGGAATTTATTCTTTTAAGAAAGCATCACGATGATCCCACCACCTCTGGTCGGCTCCTTTGGGAGCCGATAGAGATTATTACAACTTGGCTTTGAAGTAGAAATAGGAAGTGGTAATAAGATGTTAAAAATAAGAGAAGGGCAAGCCTGCCTTTGGCAGGCTCCAGAGGTGGTGGGATGAAAATCATCGATCGTTATATTTTACGCGAATTCATTCTTCCATTTTTTTATTGTTTCCTTGCATTCTTCATCCTTTATTTCATTGCTGATCTTTTCGAGCACATGGATGTTTTTCTAAAAACACATACCCCTTGGAAACAAATTCTGTTTTATTATATTTTTCTGACCCCAACCATTTACACGGAAATTTCTCCTTTTTGTCTCGCTCTTTCACTCATTTATGTCTTAGGAAATTTTGCTCGGCACCACGAAATTGTGGGAATGAGGGCGTCCGGAATTTCCTCAAAAAGAATAGCGTTCCCCTTTCTCCTCTTAGGTCTTTTCTTAAGCACAACTTTTTTCTACCTGAATGAATCCTGGCTCCCCAAGGCCCGTCTTCGAATGGAGACGTTTAAGAAAACATTTATTGATAAGGAGGATGCTTCACAAGACTCTAAAATTTACAATAATCTGACTTACGGAAACATGAAAGAAAATTACATTTTTTATATGCGAGAACTCGACTTAAAAACAAACACCGCTCTTGATTTACAAATCCACTATTTAAACCCCAGCAGCGGTTCCCTTGAAAAACTCATTCGGGCCCAAGAAGGACGTTGGCTTGACCAGGAATGGTGGCTCTTTAATGGAACGATTGTCCGATACGACGCATCCGGAGACATTAAGGAAGATCCTGAAATTTTTCTTAAGAGAAAGGCGAGTATTTTTGAATCTCCTCTTGAACTTATTCTAGAAGAAAAAGCAAATGAACAAATGAACTATTTTGAATTTAAAAATTACTTGCTCAAGAAATATGGGAAAAAAATCCCTCGCCCTCAAAAGACAGAACTTTACTCAAAAATTTCAAAACCATGGATTTATTTTGTTCTTGTTCTTTTAGTGGTCCCCATAGGACTCGAGATCACACGGGGAGGAGCCCTTACAGTACTAGGGAAAACCCTACTTTTTACATTTGCCTATTACAGCGTCCAATTCTTCTTACTAGCCCTTGGAAAACAAGGCTATTTAGATCCAGGCCTGGCCTGCGGCCTCACACCTGGATTTTTTGGGCTGTGGGGAGCGGTAAAAATAATAAGACTACGCTAAAAAATTTCGGATTGCGGAATTCGGATTGCGGATTTTAGGAATAAATTTAGTAAAAACAATGCTTTTTGTTTTTCACTCCGCAATCCCCAATCCGCAATCCGAATTTATCTTTGCTACGTTCCTTCTTGCCAGCTTGAAAGATATTTCTTTTGCTCTTCCGTCAGCTCATCAATTTTAAGCCCCATGGTCTGAAGCTTCAAACGGGAGACCCACTCATCAATCTCTTTAGGAACATCATAGACCTTCGTTTTAAGCTCCTTCGCATGTTTCACCGCATACTCACACGTCAGGGCTTGAACAGAAAAACTCATATCCATGACAGAGGCGGGATGCCCCTCTGCTGTAGAAAGATTCACTAATCTTCCTTGAGCTAATAAAAAAAGTCGCCGGCCACCTGGTAAAACATATTCATCAATAAAGTCGCGGATATCATGATTCACTTTAACGGACAATTTTTCAAGGGCAGGAATATCAATTTCCACATTAAAATGTCCCGAGTTACAGATAATCGCTCCATCTTTCATCTTCGCAAAATGTTCTTTTCTCAGAACATGAATATCTCCCGTCAAGGTACAAAAAATATCTCCGATTTGAGCGGCTTCTTCCATCGTCATGACCAAAAATCCATCCATCGCAGCCTCAAGAGCTCGAATGGGATTAACTTCAGTCACAATCACATTGGCTCCCATGCCTCGGGCTCTCATGGCAAACCCTTTTCCACACCATCCATAACCCGCTGTGACAACACTTCTTCCAGCTATAAGCACATTGGTAGCTCGAATAATTCCATCCAACGTAGACTGACCCGTTCCATAGCGATTATCAAAAAAATGTTTGGTATCTGCATCATTGACCGCCACCACAGGAATTTTAAGGGCTCCAGCTTTTTCCATCGCCCTTAAACGAATGACTCCCGTCGTTGTTTCTTCCATACTCGCCATGACCTGAGAAATGAGTTCCTGATGAGAGGAATGGATTTCAGAGACTAAATCAGCTCCATCATCCATTGTCACGACTGGACGATGACGCAGAGCATTTGTCATATGTTCATAATAGGTTTCTCGCGATTCACCTTTAATGGCATAGACAGGAATTTGATGATCTGAAACTAAACTTGCAGCAACATCATCTTGAGTACTCAAAGGATTTGAAGCACATAAAACTAAATCAGCCCCACCGGCCTGAAGCGTTCGAACCAGATTCGCTGTTTCTGCAGTCACATGAAGGCAAGCTGACATGCGTAATCCCTTTAAGGGCTTTTCCTTGAGAAAACGTTCTCGAATGAGCCTTAAAACAGGCATATCCTTTTCAGCCCAGTCAATACGCTTTTTCCCACGGGGTGCAAGCGCTAAATCTTTGACATCATAACGTGAAAGGTCTGTCATACTAAAACTCATCCCACCACCTCTAGCGTTTCTCGAGAAGCAATCCCGGATTCTTGACGTAAAATTTGAGCCTTATCTGTTTTCTCCCACGTGTAGCCTGGACCTGATCGGCCAAAATGCCCAAACCGAGCCGTTTCTTTATAAATCGGTCTCCTCAAATTGAGACTATCGATAATCCCTTTTGGGGTCAATTTAAAATGCTTGCGAATGAGTTTTACAATTTCGCTTTCTGAAATAGCCTCCGTCCCAAAGCAGTCTACGAAAATAGAAACGGGCTCTGCCACACCAATGGCATAGGCCAATTGGACTTCGCAGCGATCGGCAAGACCTGCAGCGACTACATTTTTTGCGACATAGCGAGCTGCATACTGGGCACTGCGATCCACTTTCGTTGGGTCCTTTCCAGAAAAACATCCACCTCCATGGCGCCCCATCCCTCCATAAGTATCCACAATGATCTTTCTTCCGGTAAGACCCGTATCACCCTGAGGCCCCCCCACCACAAAACGTCCTGTGGGATTCACATGAAAAATAGTTTTGGAATCTAATAGATGAGCTGGAACCGCTTCTTTAATCACTTTTTCAATGACATCTTTTTGAATGGTTTCATGAGTAATGTCAGGGTTGTGCTGAGTCGAAATAACAATGGTATGAACACGAAGAGGTTCCCCTCCTTCATATTCGACGGTCACCTGACTCTTCGCATCCGGCCTCAGATAAGGGAGAACATTTTTTTGGCGTAAAAGCGTTAGCCGCTCAATTAAGCGCCAGGAAAGCATCATGGGTAAAGGCATAAGCTCGGAAGTCTCACGACAGGCATAGCCAAACATCATGCCCTGATCTCCCGCCCCCATCTCTTTGTGGAGACCTTCTCCCTCATTCACCCCTTGGGCAATATCCGAAGACTGACGATCGATAAAAGCCAAGACTTCACAGGTTTTATAATCAAAACCAGCAGCCTCGTCCGAATAACCAATTTCTTTTACGGTTCGACGAACCACTTCCTCGACGGGAATACTTGCCTTGGCGGTGACTTGACCTGCAACAATAGCCCTTCCAGTTGCCAAAAGCGTTTCGACCGCTACACGAGCCATGGGATCTTTTTCTAAGTAGGCATCCAATATTGCGTCTGAAATTTGATCAGCCATTTTATCAGGATGCCCCATGGATACGGCTTCAGAGGTAAATAATTTTTTCTCACCCATTTTCTTTTTTCTCCTTAAAAGACGTTTTTGATAAAGTTTATTTGCTTTCTCGTAGCTTTCAAGATCCCCGATATCAAACCACAATCCCTGAATGACAAAACCAAAAATGGATTCATGCTTTAAAAACCATTCCATCAAATGGCCCGGCGCATCTTTATTTCCACCCTCTTGGATAAAACGGCGAATTTTGGTCAAATCGGACCGAGTATAACCGTAAACTCCTGTCGAAATCAAGGAATTAGGAGGATTTTTAGGTTTTTCCAAAAATTTCAAAATTCGCCCCTCTGGGTCAAGTTCAATCACCCCATATTGCGAAGCTAGCTTGATATCTCCTAAGTCATAGCAGGCAAGACTGGTCCCCTTTTCTTTAAAGAATGTGACAAAATCTTTGAGATTAAATTCAAAGAGATTATCTCCTGCCAAAATCAAAATATCATCATCTATCTTTTCAGAATCGATTACAAAGGAAATATCACCAATAGCCCCCAAGCGAGTCTCATTGGTTTCAGTGCCATCATTCAGTATTTTGCAAAAAGGCTCGAGACCTAAAGATTGAACCCATTCGCAAAATTGCGGATAAAATTTTGCATTGGTAACGACATACACTTGATCAATCTCAGAAACAGCTTGAATGGAGGACAAAATATAATCAATGATGGGTCGATCCCCAACAGGCAAAAGCGGTTTTGCTCGGTGGGCAGTCAAGGGATAAAGACGTTTGGCATATCCTGCAGCTAGGATAATGGCTTTCATCCCACTACCTGTCTATGGCCCAAAAGGGCCAATCCTTTTTAAGTTCGCTATCTGATTACTTTCCATATCCTATGATGTTCCCCCATAGAAAATCCTCCTTCGAAGGATAGACAGGTGGTGGGATCATTAGATGTGACATTCACCAAGTACTGTATCGGACACAATCAGTCTCGGATAATACTCACAATTTTTTTCCACAACAATCTTAAATATTTCCTGTTTTAATCGACCAATCTTGTATAACACGATGTGTTGATCTGCTGTAAACAAACGATTGGGACGAATATTACTGGACTGTTTCAACAACCCTTCTTCAAAGTGCTTATCTTCAATAGAAATAGCTAATTGATCTCGAAATAGTTTTACTTGTAATTTGACAAAGAATAAGATCATCCCCTTCCAGATCGCGAATGACCAAAGCAGGTCTACGTTTTGATCGTGTTAAATCCGAAAAAGGGAAGGGAATAACAACAACATCACCTCTTACAAATCTTGCCAAGCTTTATCCTCCTCAGGGCAAAGCCAATCTTTTTCTAGCGCAGATTCAGACATAACAAACGCTTCTGTCTTTTCTTTTAATCTCAAATAGTGAACAAAGTCCACCACTTCCCTTAAAAAAGGTTCCTTCAACCCTAAAATTTCATTGATTAAAATCTGACGCCTATCCATGGAGCTATGGTACTAAAAATCCTTACCTTCGTTCAATTCTTTTCGAATCAAGACTCATCCCAAATTCACACCCAATCAATCAACAGGGATGGGATCATTATCTTTTCCTTTTCAAGGTCTTACGCCGTTTCGCCCGCTCTTGATGAAGCATAATGAGTTCGGGGGCGACTTCATTCAGCAATTTCATCGCTCTTCGTTCAATTTCCTCAGCAGAATTCATCTCCAAAGCATCCTTGGCGAGTTGTTCCACCAAAGAAAAACGGACTGAACGAATGGTTTTTTTAATTTCTGGAACTGCAGAGGGGCTCGAACTAAATTCATCCAGACCCATTCCCAAAAGAATGAGGGCCATGGCGGGATCTCCTGCCATTTCTCCACACATCCCGACCCAAATCCCTTCAGCATGAGCCGCATCAATCACATTTTGAATTAACCTTAAAACCGCTGGATGAGCCGGTTGATAAAGATGCGCAATCTTTTCATTCACCCGATCTACAGCCAATGAATACTGAATCAGGTCATTGGTCCCAATGCTAAAAAAATCGGCATGTTTGGCCAAAATATCTGAGGTCAAAGCGGCTGAGGGAATCTCGATCATGGCCCCCACTTCCATATCTGCATTGAAAGGAATCCCCTCTTTCCTTAATTCATTTTTCACTTGTTCCAACACGTGATTGGCCTGTTTTAGCTCATCGACTCCTGAGATCATGGGATACATTAACTTTATATTCTTGCATACACTGGCCCGCAAAATGGCCCTTAACTGAACCTTAAATATATCCAGCCGTTCTAAGCAAAATCGAATCGCCCTCCAGCCCAAAAAGGGATTCATCTCTTTAGGAATCTCAAGATGAGAAAGAAATTTATCCCCTCCCAAATCTAGACTTCGAATAATCACATCATGCGGAGCCACTTTTCTTGCAACCTCTTGATAGGCTTTAAAATGTTCTTCTTCTGTTGGAAGATCTGTGCGATTCATATAAAAAAATTCTGTTCGATAGAGGCCCACTCCTTGGGCCCCATGTTCAACCACCGAATGAATATCCTCTGGCATTTCAATATTGGCCGCCAAAGCCACCTCATGGCCATCGACTGTCCGAGCGGGAAGATTTTTTAAAGCAGCGAGTTTAGATTCAAAGATAAAAACCTTCTCCTGCTCATGCTGATAAGTAACCAAGGTCGACCTAGATGGATGAACAATCACCGTTCCCCGATTCCCATCCAAAATAATCATTTCCCCTGTCGATAACCTTGAACTAATATCGTGAAGTCCGACCACGGCGGGGATCTCAAGCGAACGAGCCATAATCGCTGTGTGACTGGTCTTACTCCCAATGTCAGTCGCAAAACCAATAACGCGTTCCTGATGCATCAAGGCGGTATCGGAAGGGGATAAATCATAGGCCACGACAATCATTTCTTCGGGAAGATGAATCAAATCTTCACGTTTTTTCCCCGTCAGATTATGAAGAACCCGACGTCCTACATCACGAACATCACTGGATCTTTCTTTGAGATATTCATCATTGATCTGAGAAAAAATATCCGAATATTTTCGAATCACCTGTTGAAAAATATGTTCGACATTGAGCCGCTCCTTCTCCAAACGCTTGATCACTTCTTCAATCAAGGTTCGATCTTCGAGCACCATCAAATGGGCATCAAAAATCTGCGCATGCTCTACCCCCAACTTCTCTTCAATCTGCTTTTGAATATTAAGAATTTCTTTACGGGTAGCGCCTAAAGCCTCCTCAAATCGAGCTATTTCTTTTGACAATTCATGAGGCTCAAGAGAACGCTGCATGATCACTTCTTCGGAGCTGTCGAATATAAAAACCTTCCCAATCACAATGCCTGGGGAAACGGCAATTCCTCGATAGATTTTCTCTTTGGTTGTCTTCATGATTGTCTCTTTGCTTGACCCATTTTATGCTTCGCAAAATTTTTTACTAAAAAGATCCGCCAGGGCTCCTATCGCCGAACCTGCATCAGCCCCCTGTGCGATTAATTTTAATTTTGTCCCTTTAGAGGCCGCAAGCATCATCACCCCCATAATACTTTTCCCATTCACCCTCTCTCCATCTTTTTCTAAAAAAATCTCAGATTTAAAACCGTTAGCCACTTTAACAAACATCGCTGCCGGACGGGCATGGAGACCCAATTCATTTTGAACAATGAGATCTTTGATTGCCTCTTGTTTGACAGAATCCCCTTTTTGATTCACCATAGACCCTTACTTAGGGGTCAAATCTCTTGTTGCCTAATCCTTCAAGTCTTGACCCCACTCCCTTTTTTCATTTGCTCAATTAACTCTTGGTTCAAGTCACGGCTGGCGTGGTAGCCCATTCTTCTCAACCTCTGATTCAAAGCAGCCACTTCCACCAATAAAGACAAATCACGTCCCGGTCTTACCGGAATCAAAACATGAGGTAAATCAACATCAAAAAACCGATAAAAATTGTCATCCATTCCTAAACGATCATATTCTTTATCGGGTTTCCAATCTTCTAAACTGACCACCAGTTCAACCTCTTTTTCCTGCATAACACAACCTGCACCAAAAAGAGTTTGGATATTAATAATCCCAAGGCCTCTGACTTCCAGGTGATGTCTCAAAAGAGGATCACCCGTTCCAACCAAACGCCCCCCCGCCGTATAACGAACACGGACCACGTCGTCTGAAATCAGACGATGCCCTCTTTCAATCAGGCCCAATGCACACTCACTTTTTCCAACCCCACTCTCCCCTCGAATTAAAACACCAATCCCGTAGACTTCGACCAAATCTGCACTCACCGTTAAAACTGCGGCAAAGACATTTTCCAGAAAAAGAGTGGCTTGGTTAACAAGAACCATAGTGACCAGAGGGGACCTGAAAACAGGGATTTCCCTTTTTTCCGCCTCTTCTAATAATTCTTGAGGAGGAAGCATTCTCCGAGAAACGATACAACAGGGTACATTCTTCTCTAAAAGCTGGATGATTCTTGCCCGTCTTAATTTGGGGTCCATATTCTTTAAATAAATGAGCTCGACTTTCCCAAGAACTTGGACCCGCGAACGAGCAAAATAATCAAAGTAACCTGCTAAGGCAAGACCGGGTCGATTGACTTCAGCAACCTTAATGATCCGTTTGAGTCCTCGAGTCCCTGCCACCAAACGCAAGCGCAACAAATCCTTCGTCTTTTGAAAGAATTCTTCAACAGCTAACCCTTTCCCCAAAATGAACTCCTCTCAGACAAAAACACAAGTTCAAAGTTTAATGTTTAAAGTTCAAAGACTCAAGGAGTCAAAGATTCAGAGAAAACTGCTATTTTTAAACTTTTAAACCTTCTTTTTAGCAGTTTCAATCAAACCGAAATTGCCATCTTTCCTTTTATAAATAACATTGATTCCGTCTGTTTCAGGATTGAAAAATGTTAAAAATATATCCTCTGAGAGTTTTAACTGGTCCATCGCCTCATCAGGATACATGGGCTTAGGGGCAAATTTCTTCGTACGAACCAAACGAACGGATGTTTCTACTTCTTCCTCATTTTCTACAGGGGATTCCCCATCAGAGGAGGGAATATCTCTTTCTCTGGTTCGGTGATACTGAAGCTTTTCTTTATACTTTTTTAATTGTCTCTCGATTTTATCCAATACCTTATCAATAGAGGCCATCACATCTTCTGTTTTCTCTGCTGCTCTAATTCGCACACGATTGAGCAAAATCACCACCTCCACTTTATGCTGATAGCGCTCAAGATCAAAAATAACATGAACCCCGTTCACCTTCGGAATATTCTTGATGAAACGCTCAAGTTTTTCACTCAGATAGCTCTTAGCAGCTTCAGGAATTTCACGATGTCGACCGGTAAATGTAATTTCCAAGCTTCACCTCCCTTTCAGATTGATGCTATAGAAAAAAAATGAGGCCGTCAATAAATTCAATCTCATAAAGTTTTATATTTTTCCTTCTTACTCTTTCCTTTTTAATTGCTTTTAAAGCAGTTCTTCTTGTTCCATCCTTGGTTTCTTAATATTAAAATGTTCATACGCCAAAGAGGTTGCCTTTCTCCCACTGGGAGTTCTCTTAATATACCCCTGCTGAATTAAATAAGGCTCGTACACCTCTTCTAAAGTATCCACTTCTTCAGAAAGAGCCGCAGAGAGGGTATTGACTCCGACAGGTCCCCCCTCAAACTTGAGAGCGATGGTCTCGATGATACGCTTATCCATCTCGTCCAAACCCTTTTCGTCCACCTCCAGCATCTTTAAAGCCCGATCGGCCACCTCACGTGTCACCCTTCCATCCACCTTTACTTGAGCATAGTCCCTCACCCGCCGTAAAAGGCAATTGGCAATTCTGGGCGTTCCCCTCGATCGATTGGCAATTTCTAAGGCCCCTTCTTCCTCAATCAAAATTCGAAGAATCTTAGCTGACCTCAAAATAATGGCCTTCAATTCTTGAGGCGCATAATAATCTAAACGGGTGGTCATTCCAAATCTTGACCGAAGAGGAGAGGTTAGAAGACCGCTGCGTGTCGTTGCACCCACCAAAGTAAATTTTTTTAAATCAAGTCGGACTGATCTGGCATTGGGCCCTTTGTCGATCATAATATCCAAGGCAAAATCTTCCATGGCCGGATAAAGATATTCTTCCACCATATGGTTCAATCGATGAATCTCATCAATAAATAAAACATCCCCTTCTTCCAAATTGGTGAGAAGACCTGCCAAATCGCCTGGCCGCTCAATCACAGGCCCCGAGGTCGTTTTAATATTTGCACCCATTTCCTGAGCAATAATATTGGCCAAAGTCGTTTTTCCTAAACCTGGCGGTCCTGAAAAAAGAATATGTTCTAAGGGTTCTTTGCGACTGCAAGCAGCCTGAATAAAAACACGAAGCCTTTCCTTCAGCTTCTCTTGACCAACAAATTCATCCATCAAAGTCGGTCGAAGCGAAACATAAAACTGAGGATCTTCATTCAGACTTGTTGAAAAAATTCTCTCTTGGCTCATATTTCCTACCCTACCTACTTTTTATGTACTTTTGTAGGGGTCCGATTGATAGGACCCGTTCCTTTATGGCGGGTCGCATGAATGCGCCCCCTCCATAGCTGGGCCTAAGCACTATTTAATATTTTAATCGAATCCCGAATCAGTTCTTCAATCTTTTCTTTCGGGTCTTTCTTCATCACACTTTCAACCGCCTCCTTGACCCTCGGTCGCGTGAACCCAAGTGAAACCAGGGCCAACAGGGCATCCCTCATCAAATTGGCTCTTTCATCTGAAAGACCTTCTTTTCCCAACTCAAGAGGCAAACGCACATTTTGAACTTTATCTTTCAATTCTAAAATCAATCGACTCGCCGTTTTTTTTCCAATTCCAGGAATACTCGACAAAAGTTTTTCATCTTCATTCTGAATGCAATTTTTTAAATCCTTGAGGCCCATTCCCCCCATAATGGCCAGTGCCGATTTAGGGCCGATGCCATTGACCCCCAACAAAATTTTAAAAACCTCTTTCTCTTCTTCATATTGGAAACCATACAAAACTTGAAGATCTTCACGAACATGAAAATAAGTATAAAGCGTTAGAAACTCTTGAGAAGAGGGAAGAGAAATGAGTATTCTCGAAGGAACATGCACTTCATAACCCACGCCGTTCACATCGAGCACGACTGTTGAATCTACAATCTTAATCAATTTTCCAGATAAGTATGAGTACATAGGTAAAAATTCCAAATCTCAAATTCCAAATCTCAAACAAATTCAAAATTCTAAACTAAAAAATTCCGAACTTTATTGTTTGGAATTTGATGCTTGGTGCTTGGTCATTGCCTTTAAATGATGCGCATGGCAAATGGCCACGGCCAGAGCATCCGTGATATCCTCAGGCCCTTTAAAATCTTTGAGACGTAAAAGAGACAAGACCATTTTGCTCACTTGAGACTTATGGGCTGAACCAAACCCGACGACCGCCTGCTTCACCCGCCGAGGTTCATATTCATAAACCGGTAACTGATGTTGCGCCAAGGCAAGAATAGCAACGCCTCTGGCTTCTCCTAGTTTAAAAGCAGTTCGAGGATTTTTAAAGTAGAAAAGTGTTTCGACTGCAGCTTCATTGGGGGAAGAACGAACAATAACGACTTTAAGGCCTTCAAAAATTTTGGAAAAACGCAAAGGGAGAGGAGTTTTGGAAGAATTAGCAATGTATCCGCAATCAATGAGTTTAAAAACTCCACGATCAACCTCAATCACCCCAAATCCCGTTTTGAGACTCCCGGGATCAATCCCTAAAATGCGCATGGTGTTAAGTCCATGTTCGACAGTCTATGGTCCACAGTCTTTTAAAGGTATTTTTTATTATCATCAGCTGATGATTCACAATCGATTTTTGTCTATCGACTGTTGACTGAGGACTGTGGACTATAAGTATGATTTTCTACTCTTTCTCTATTTCCTCTAAAATTTCATCCGGAATGTCAAAATTGGCATAGACATTTTGAACATCATCATGATCTTCAAGATGACTCATCAAATCTAAAACTTTTCGAGCGTCGGATCCTGATACGGGAACGGTATTCTGAGGAAGAAAGGTTAATTCTGATTGACTGATTTTAATATGATGGGCGGCCAAAGCACTCTTCACCGCTTCAAGACTGGCTTGGGGGGTCACAATATCAAACGTTTCATCTTCGACCTTAAAATCTTCAGCTCCTGCATCGGTTGCGATTGTAAATAAAGCATCCTCTTGGGCCGAATTTTTTGGAACCGAGATCAGCCCCTTTTTATGAAACATCCAGGAAACCGACCCCGTTCCACCTAAATTTCCTCCACTTTTAGAGAAAACAGCACGAATCTCTGCTGCCGTCCGGTTCTTATTATCCGTTAAAGCTTCTACAATAATCGCAACTCCGCTTGCCCCATACCCTTCGTACATCTGCTCTTCATAATTGACCCCAGGCAATTCACCCGTCCCCTTTTTAATGGCTCGGTCAATATTATCTGCAGGCATGTTTGCTTCTTTTGCATTGGCAAGAACGGTCCTCAACCGAGGATTCGTATTAGGATCAGCCCCTCCTAGACGTGCCGCCACCGTAATTTCTTTCACGACCTTGCTAAAAACCTTGCCTCTTTTAGCATCGGCCGCCGCCTTCTTATGCTTAATCGTCGCCCATTTTGAATGTCCGCTCATAAATGATATTCCTCTGTCTGACACCAATCGTTATTCGCCGTTCTCCTATCACCATTCTAGAGAAGGAGGGTATTTGCTGCAGGACAACCTTGTCAGGTCGAATCTCTCGAACGATTTTCTTGGTGATATTTTCAATTGTTACGGTCTCCATGCACAATTTCATTTTGGATATGAGCACCGGCAAATCCAGGAACATACCCGACATAAAATCTGGTTTCAGGGCAATGCTCAATAACGGTCCTATAGGTTTTCATACGTAATCTCCTATGCCTCATCTTAACTCTTCTTTAGGAATCCGTCAATCCCACCAAGAATCCCTTGCCTTCCCTACATCGAACCCTGAGTGGCTTCTTCTTCCTGACGTAACCATTGCAAGCGTTCTAGAGGAGTTCGGGGAGCTTTCATGGGTTTTTTTAATTCATTTCGATCGACCTTCTTAAAAGCATTCAAAAGGTCTTGGTCCTTGACTGAATTTCCAGAAACAAGTTTCTCTAAAATCCAATCCATTTGTTGATCATCTAAGGCACCTCTCACCACAAGATAAACAAGATTTTCTCCTGAAAGAGGATCCGTCTTTAATAAATCGGCATAACGATCCTGATCTCCTTCTGCAATCACAAACCGAACACGCTCTTCTCTATTCCCACTTCGTTGTGCCCCCGCAAAAAATTCATGGATTACATCCCCTTTCACCTTTGCTCCTAGGGCGTGACTTCTAACCGCCTCATCATGAGCCTCATAGTAGCAAACAGTCATGTTATCTTTTAACTGATCACACCTATCTCCACAAACGGATTTAAAAATTTTCTCAGTCAGATCAGAAGGTAAATCACCTTTTGAGACCCCTTCAGGAAGAACAATAGAAATCACGATTTTAAATTTGTTCTTTTGAAGCAGCTGAATAGAATAGTTGTAGAAGAGTTCAAAGTTATCACGAGAGGCCTTCACCTCCCACTCTCCAGAACCCTTTTGAGCAAGTTCAATACCAAATGTTTTTTGGGTCATCACCAAAACTTTGAGTGGAGTTTCATCTCTCTTTTTACCTTTGATAGGCTCGCGATAATTTGCCAATCGATCTTGATATTGTTCACCGACCGTCTTAACACGGGCCTGAAGTAACCATCCATTCTTCAAAATTCCAACCTTGTCTCCTTCCAAATCTGAATCCTTCTTTGTATCATTCTCATCATGATATTTCACCACCCATCCTTTTTTCAGAGATTGAGGGTCACGTAAAAGAGTCAGCAATAATTTCTGGAAGCGATCGGGGTGAATGGCTCCCAAACTTGCAAGGTCAAGATAGAGATAACCGTTATTGAATAACGCTCTTCTAACACAAAAATCTCTCACTGCGAAACGAGTTGCTGGAGAAAGATCCACAGAAAGCCACTGTCCCTCGTTCAATACCTCTAAATTTCCAGTGGTAGAAAATCTCAAAATTTTGGACTGTGATTTTTGAATTAAAACTTTTAATTCATCCGACATATGAGTCTGCTGTCCTAAGTCTGCTAAGGCATTGATTGCTTTCTGATCGCGAAGGCGTTCCAATGCTGCAAAAAATCCAAAGACAGGCGTTAAGCCTGAGAGGAAAACTTGAGATAGAGGATTGTAACTTTGAATGGGTTCTACCTGGTGCCTCAATTCTTTTTGTCCGTATCTTAAAACAACATCCAAAGACTGGTGAGATAAAATTTCATGAGAAATCCCATAATATTCGTTTCCAGCAACATAGTTTTCGATAAGCAAACTTAAGCCTCCCGCATAAGTCCTCCCACTTCTTAAGTGATTTGCAATAAGAAGAAAAAGAACCGCTACATCCTGAACCATGGGAAGTCTTGCATCATCATTGATCGTTCTTTGAGCGCTTGTTTCCTGAGCCATACGCAAATTGACGACTCCTTCAATATGACGCATCAGGTCTCCAAAACTGGGCTGATCGGTAGCCAAAAACTTTAAGGTATTGTCAATGGCCTGAGTTAAGTCCTGATCTTCAGGATCGGCACTCAAGTGCTGTCTTAAGAGCGAAAGATAATCTTCTCTCTCAAGACTCTGAAGAAAATGGGGTGCTTTGTCTTGAATATTTTGAATGAGGTTAAATTTTGCTTCAAGAGATACGTTTTTCGCAAAAGTCTGGGCAAGCTCACCTCCATTTTTACTTAAAGCCTCTCCACTCACTTTTTCTTGAATGTCTCGAAGAGCCGCCTCTTCTCCTTGAGATAAACTCTCAAGACTCTTTGGATCTTGGGCACGTCGCCTGATCAACTCTCGAGCGACTCTTCCCTTGACCGTTCCATCGATCACCCTCTCACTCTCAGGAAGATCTAAGTCAAAGAGAGGTTCCATTAAGACCATTTCCGTATGAAGCGCACGGTTAAAGAGATCTATTTTCTCAGGAGTGGCAGAAACTCCGAGCGCCTCCATTCTCACTGGTAACTGAAGTCTACGCCATCCTTCGATAAATTCATGGGGAATGGCATCTTTAAAAAACCCCTCTGTCATAGCAATGCGAATGGTATGGTCCTTGACTTGTGTGACGGCTGGTTCTAAAACACCTAAATCTTTTGCCAAATAAATCTGAACCGTATAATTTTGTCTAACTTCGGAAAATGTTATAAAAGATCCCTTTTCAGATTGACCCCCCTCGGGAGGAGTTGCAAGAGCTCCAAGCACTTTCTTGAACAGATCTAATCTAATATCCTCAACCTTCAGACCTAATTTTCCAAATTCACCCTCAAGAAATTCAGGCGCATAACGATTAACCATCTCTAACATTTTTTTGGCTTGTTCTCTTTCTTCCTCTCTAACTCCCCGCGTCACAATTTGACCTCCATCAATTCGGGTAAAAACTCGATTGACCTCTTCTTGTGTCAGATTCGGAACACCCATCCGTTTTTGATGGGAACCGGAAGATGAATCATCTTCAGCTAAGGGAGTTTCCGAAGTATCACTCCATTGCAAATGACGAGCACTCCGCTGGCCTCCATTGATTTTAACAAAGTTGATTTTAAAACCATCCCGACAGGGCTTAGATTGAATTTGATACTGAAAAACAGTAGCCCCTGATTTTACTCTTACAAAAGCTTGTAGCCCTTCTTGCCCTATGCTCAGTTCCAACTCAAAGGCATCTCCACTGTCCCCGAGTCCGCTTAGAATAACCTCCTCTCCCTCCGAAAATCCCAATCGAAGGGTTCCCTTTGCCCCCAAGTTTCCATGAAGACGATCTGCATCTCGAACCTCCACGGCCAATGACTCGGAAACATTCCCGCTTCGTTCGGCCTCTAAAAACCGTTGGACAAGATGTCTAAACTGAAAGGTGTCAGGATCCCAATTAAAAAACTGAAGCAAGCGAATATCACTTTGAAGACCGATCATCTCTGGAGTATTCGCAGAAACTCCCCCCTGAACAAGTTCTCCATAGTATTTCTTCAGTTCATCGAATAAGTGCCCACCCTTTTTCTTATTCTGCGCCAACACCCCTTCCCCATTTCCACGAATTTTTTTAAGAAAATCTGGAACTGAAGATGCTCCTCGATGATACTTCCGAATAATCCCTTGAATCTCATTGAAAACTCTTTTTTGCGTCGTAGGGTCAATCTGTTGAGTCATTTCCTTCCTTCTTCGATTCCACCACCCAGCCGCTTTTCCAGAAACCTTCGCAGCGCTCCAAGCCGTTAAAGCGCTACGCAATTTTCCATCATTCACGTAACTCTCAAGTGTAATACCCTCCACCTTATCTACTTGTCTGGCAGAAGGGGGCTTCCCTCCTAAAGAAGGTGTGGAGTGAAGATATTCCGAGGGGTCTAAAAGAACCAATCCCTCCTCTCTTCCATCCTCTGTGAGTCGAACCAAAACAAA
>JACOUC010000021.1 GCA_016178055.1 Chlamydiota bacterium
CTCGGAAACACCACAGAAAAATATCTCGACGCCAACGCCAGAGTCACCCAAGAAAAAGACCCATTAGGAAGAACCACCAAATACGAATACACTGGCCGTGGCTACATCTCGAAAATCACTTACCCCAATAGTTCAACAGAAACGAGAACTTATGACACTAAGGGAAATATGCTTACGAAGAAGGTGAGTGGTGAGGGGGGATTGGTGATGACGACGACATACACCTACGACTCAAAATGGAACAAAGTCAAAACAGTGACAGACGCACTTGGACGCATCACCACTTATGAATATGACTCTACAAATGGCGATCTTAAGAAAATCACATTACCCGCTGTAGCCCCAGCCACAGTAGGCAGCATCTGGCAAATGAGCTACACAACCCAAGGACTCCTCGAGACACTCACAACTCCCGACTCCCATCTTACTACTTACACCTACGACAGCCTTGGAAACCTGGCCACCAAAACGAATGCGCTTGGCTACACAACGACATACACAAGGGATAGCTCAGGCAACGTCACAGACATCGCGGATCCACTCGGAAATAGCACGATCTATGGCTACGACATGATGAATAGGCTCACGAACCTTGGCAAACTAGCCACTCTCTCTGATCCGAACAAGCATGTAACCACATTTGGCTATGACACCATCGGAAGATTACTCTCTGAGACAGACCCACTGGGCCATATCACCAGCTACGTGTATGACAAAGTAAGCAACGTCACACAAAAAAATACACCGAATGGAGTGGCCCTCAGCTATGTTTATGATGCCCTCAACCGCCTCATCACCAAAACAACGCCAGAACAAGTCTATACCTTTGGATATGACTCTCTGAGTCGTCTCACCAGTGCGAGCAATGCGGTGAGTTCTCTGAGCTTTATCCACGATGCAGTTGGCCAACTTTTAGAAGCAACAACAGTAAAGCCTCAGCTAAATGTTGCATTGTCTTACAATTATGACAGTGCCGGGAGGAAGACATCTCTTACCGATCCGGTGGGAACAACAAGTTATGGTTATGATGGTGTAAATCGCTTAACATCACTTACTTATCCTCAGAGCAATAACTTTGCTATTGGCTACGACAAAGGCGGTCGCAGAACCTCTCTCTCTGGCCCTCTAGGAATCTCAAAAACTTACGAATACGATAATGCTAACCGCCTTCTCTCACTCATCAACAAAATCAACGACATAGAGATTTCCCCTTTCCAATATCTGTATGATAAAGCAGGTAATCGCACGCAAAAAACAGATAAGTATGGACTGGATCAATATCTTTATGATGCAAATTATCGCCTGCTTTCATCTTCATTAAACGCCGAAGCTTTCGTCTATGATCTCACCGGAAACATCACCAAAAAAGACGGAGTCATACGAACCTTTTCAGCGTTTAATCAATTTCTATCGAACACCAGCAGCATTACTGCTACATACGACAACAATGGAAACATGACGAGTAAGATCACATCGGAGGGAGTAACGTGGTCTTATATTTTCTCAAGTGAGAATAAATTGCTTCAAGCCACATCCTCCGACGGGAAAAACGTCACATACCAATATGACGCTTTGGGAAGAAAGATCACAAGGGTAAGTGGAGGAAAAACAACACAATATATCTATGATGGGGAGGATGTACTGCTTGAATATGAAAATAATATTCTGACTAGTCGATACACTCATGGCCCTAAGATTGACGAACCTCTCTCAAAAACAGATATCCAATCAGGAGACAACTATTTTTATCATGCCGATGCACTAGGTTCAATTACCGCTATCACCAACTCCACAGGCACCATCATTGAAAGTTACCGATACACCTCCTACGGCACACCCGCAGTCTATAACAGAAGCGGAGAAGAGGTTTTTGAGTCGACTATTTCGAACACCTATCTATTCACGGGACAGAATTATGATTATGAAACAAAGCTTCATGATTATTGGAATCGTTACTACGATTCCGAATTAAATATTTTTATTTCCCCTGACCCCATTGGCTTCTTCGATGGGCCTAATCGATACTCCATGGTGAGATCGAATCCGATTAATGAGACTGATCCGTTTGGATTGTTTGCAGTGCCGACTCCCTTGCCTCCCTCTCCAGTTCCAGCGCCTGGGCCAGTTGGAGGCTCCATGGGAGAATCAGGAGCCTCATCTGTAGATTCTGGGCCTGATCAAGGGTCAGGTGAGGAAGAAGGTGAGTGTGAAGAAAAAGAGAATAAAAAATGTCGGTTTGTGCGAGAAGTTTACTATGAAGGGCCAACAAAAACGTGTTGGTATGAAGGTCGTGGTGGGATGTTTACATTCCCGCAGGATAAAGATAAACCTTGTCCTCCCATCGATCCAGATACGTGTATGGTTGTGACAACTGGTTTACCTGGAGGTGACTAATAATCTATGAAAGATGATCTAGAAATTGCTAAAGAAGCGATTGGTAGCGAGGATTATGTAAAAGCTCTTAGGATCGTACGTCCACTGGCAGAAGCTGAAAACGCAAAGGCTCAGGGCTACCTTGGTTTCATGTATCAACTTGGACTTGGAGTTAATCGCAATGGCTTGGAAGCAATTAAATGGCTACAAAAAGCTGCAGATCAAGGTGATGGCTCTGCTGCACATAATCTTGGGACTATTTATTTAGGAGGAATGCCAGGTATTCCTGTAGACCAAGATTTGGCAAAAAAATGGTATAGAAAAGCTCGAGATTTAGGGTTTGTAACGGCAAATTCTGAATGGTACGAATGATTAGGATTAGGGCCTTAGGAGAGTGAGTTACCTTATTAACTTTAAAATAAAAAAGAGATCAAAATCTAAATGGCCTTCGCGCTAAAACAAGAACATGAGCTTCCCTTTTTAAGCTTGGTCGAAGGGCCAATGCTCAAGGTTCTGCCTGGAGGCAAAGCTGAGACAAAACCTTCGGCTGAGATTATCCCAACCACTTCGCTGGGGGGTGGAATTATTCCTTTTGATACGGAAAGCCGGCAACCTTTGGCATTTAGAAATCACGAAAAAGCTATAAATCTTCTATCGATCGATAGTAAGTTTATAGCTTTTTCAGTTCAAGGGACGAACCCCATCTCTTGCAATTTTGACAAAGCCAATCGTCTCTCACGTATTTCCTTCGAGCCTCGAGCTTCGAGCCTCGAGCTGGATTACGCGTATGACAAAGTAAGCAATGTCACACAAAAGAAAACTCCAAATGGAGTCACACTTAGCTATGCGTATGATGCCCTGAACCGCCTCATCACGAAAACAACGCCAGAGCAAACGTACGCATTCACGTACGACTCTTTGAGCAGGCTCACCACCGCCAGCAACACTGCAAGCAATCTATCATTTGTCTATGATGCAGTAAGTCAGCTCCTCGAAGCTGACACCGCTGAAGTCATTGCGAGCGGAGCGAAGCAATCTCAGCTGGTCTATGGCTATGATGCTGCAAATCGAAAAATATCACTCACAGATCCAACAGGAGCCACAAGCTACGGCTACGACAAAGCCAACCGCCTCAGCCAACTCGCGTACACCCCTCTTATCATAAGAGGGGATGGGGGAGTTACATTCAATTTTGCATATGATTTGGGCGGAAGAAGAACCTCCCTCACTGGCCCTAACGGAATCTCAAAGTCTTATGGTTATGACAACGCCAATCGCCTTCTCTCCCTCATCAACAAAATCAACGACACAGAAATCGCTCCATTTCAGTATGAATACGACAAAGCCGGCAATCGAACCCAAAAAGCAGACAAGCACGGAACGGACCAATATGGCTACGACTCACTCTATCGCCTGCTTTCATCATCCCTTAGCAGTGAAGCTTTCAACTACGACCTAACCGGTAACAGAACCAGCGACCAAACCCAAAGCTACACAGCGAACGAGCTCAATCAATTAACAAGCGGGACCAGTGGTCTTTCACTTTCATACGATGCCAACGGCAACGTCACAAGTAAAACCGAGAATGGCATCACATGGACGTATACGTGGAACAGTGAAAACCAACTCACAAAAGTTACGAACACCAATCCCCAATCACCAATCACCGTGAGTTATGAATACGATGCCCTAGGTCGTCGACTCTCAAAAACGTCTAATGGAAATACCACTCAATTTATTTATGATGGAAATGATATTTTACTGGAATACCAGAATGGAATCTTAACTAATCGTTACACTCATGGCCCTTCAGTAGATGAACCCCTTGCAAAAACTGATTTAAGCCAGTCAAAGAATTATTTTTATCATGCCGATGCTCTTGGTTCTATCACCGCAATTACTGACTCTTCTGGCGCTATCGTTGAAAGTTATCGTTATTCCTCCTACGGAGTCCCAACTATTTTTGACAAAGATGGCTTAGAAATTGGCACATCGAGTATTGGTAATTTTTATCTCCACACAGGTTCTCAATATGATCCCGAAACAAAAACCTATCATCACTTTTACAGGGAACGAGATGCAAGTTTTGGGATCTTTCTAAGTCCTGACCCGATTGGATTCAGTGGAGGAATTAACCTGTACTCGTATACTGGAGCCAATCCTCTGAATTGGACAGATCCATTGGGGTTGAGGGGGGAAGATGTCCTTAAGAAGTTATTAGATGAGAATGTTGGCGACAAACTGACTGAACAAGAGAAACAGAAGATAGCTGACTTTACTGGGAAACAGATAGGGCTTGGACTTGGGATTCGGCTGAAGGCTGGGAGTGAAAGTGCTAAACAAGAGTTGGAGGCGCTCGTAAGGGAAGCTTTAAAAAAATCCGATAAAGAGACACAGGATCTTTTTAAAAAATTTGAGGATTTAAAAAATGAAGAAGAAAGGAAAAAATCATGTCCAACATGAAGAGGACATTTTTAAAATTTCTTTTGAGTTTACTGCTTACAACTGGAATTGTATTTTGGTCCACAGCTTATTGGTCGGGACATTATTTTGATGGAGTACCTCTTTTGATATGTCGCATGATATCTCGCATTTTACATATCGAAATATTTTTCTATATTGTCGGAGTCTATTTCTACGTAACTATGTATGTATTTTTACTTTTCTGGGCCAAAAAGTTTGGAAGGTTGAAATATGTCTTCTGGGGCGTATTAATTGCAGGGTATGTCATACTAAATATAATCGCTGGTCGATTTGTTTCTTTTGACATTCGGGTGTTAGAGGCGATTACCCCTGGCTAAATTGCTTTGACCCTGAGCGTCTGTTATTTTTGCTCTTTGAAAATTTTGGATCGATATGTATGTGGGGATTGAAAGGGGAAGATGCATTAACTGGCAGTCCCTCTTCCTTGATGATTAAGATGAGGATCTTACAAAGCATACAGTACATTTCTATTCAATAAGTTAAAGGGTATTTTTAGATGAAAGTGAGGCTCATTTTGTAGTTGCTCCATTTGGGGGGCTACCCGATTCGTCCCCCCGCCTCGTCTACGAGATGGCAGGTAGGTGGGAGGATTAATCGGGCGACTATAGAAAAACATGATGGGGAGGATTTTCATCGCACACGATGATCTTGAAAGATCATTGAAATTATAGTGAAGAAGTTTTAAAAGGGTTGTGTTGGTAAAAAATTAAAATAATAATAGGAGTTTATATGCCGCGTTCAACAAATAGTCCCGCGTCTCGCAAGAGAAAGAAAAGAACATTAAAACTTACCAAAGGAAATTTTGGGGCACGAAACAATACCTATAAAGCAGCTACGTTCACCCTTTTGAAGTCTTTACGCTATGCGTATCGTGACCGTCTGAGACGTAAAAGGGATTTTCGAAGCCTCTGGATCACCCGCATTGGAGCTGCCGTAAAGCTCTATGAACTTTCTTACAGTCGCTTCATGTCTGGGCTCAAGAAGGCAGGGATTGAGTTGAATCGTAAGGTGCTTGCGGATATTGCCCTACGGGATCAAGCAACGTTCACCCACCTGGTTGAAGCTGCAAAGAAGGCTTTGTAAACTCTTATTTCCCCTTAATCAATACAGCGTTAAGGGATTAAGAGGTAAGCCGTGATTTAATTGATAATTTAAAATTGAAAATTGATAATTCAGGAATTTATTCATTTTACCTTTATTCTCAATTATCCATTATCAGTTTCGCTTAAGCTTGCCCCTTGCGACTTATATAGACGCGTATAAATAAACGGACATATTGAGATTCCCCCCTCCTTTGTAAGGAGGGGTTGGGGGAGGTAGAATCAAGGACTCTACCCCACCCTACCTCCCCTTACAAAGGGGAGGAGATGTCTGTTTATTTATGCGCGGTTCTGATCGCTTGGAAACCCTTGAGAATCAGAGAATTTATTTTCTGGGTAAAAAGGGCGTTCTGACCGAACTTTTAAAAGAACTTGGAAAACTCCCTTCTGAAGAAAAACCTCTGGTGGGGAAAATTCTCCATGCTGGAAAAGAAAAAGTTGAAAGTCTTCTCCAAACCGCTCGTTCAAGTCTCGAATCTTCTCAAAGAGAAGCCCAACTGGAGAATGAAAAACTGGATGTAACCCTTCCAGGATTAAAACCTCCCAGAGGGCATCTTCATCCTTTAACCCAAGTGATGACACAGATTATCGATGCCTTTGTCCAAATTGGGTTTTCTGTAGAGGAAGGCCCTGAGATTGAAACGGATCAATACAATTTTGAAGCTCTTAATATGCCAAAAGATCATCCTGCACGAGATATGCAGGATACGCTTTATGTCTCCCAAGATCTTCTTTTAAGGACGCACACCTCTCCCATTCAAATTCATGTGATGGAAAAGCGCAAACCCCCTCTCAGGATTATTGCCCCAGGCCGCGTTTACAGACGAGATGAAGTTGATGCATCTCATTCTCCCATGTTCCATCAAGTTGAAGGTTTTATGGTGGATGAAAATGTGAATTTTTCTCATCTTAAATATGTGCTCATGTATTTCGCCAAAAGGATTTTTGGGGATGAGGCCGAGTTGCGTTTCCGACCCAGTTTTTTCCCTTTTACAGAACCCAGTGCAGAAGTGGATGTTGCCTGTTCTGTGTGTTCAGGGAGTGGATGCCGCGTCTGTTCTCAAAGAGGATGGTTGGAGATTTTAGGGGCTGGAATGGTTCATCCGAAAGTATTTGAGGCGGTCGGATACGATCCAGAAAAAGTGACCGGGTTTGCCTTTGGAATGGGTGTAGAACGTATTGCGATGTTGAAATATGGAATCAATGACATTCGCTTGTTTTTTGAAAATGATCAGAGACTTTTGGAGCAATTTTAAAAATGTTCATAACTCCCCCACCACCTCTTGTCTGCAGAGGTGAGTCCGCTGCTCGACCAACGAGAGGGGGTGGGATGGAGAAGTTATTTTTATCCACTTGGCTGGACGAGAGTTCACGGTGACAATTATGAAAATTTTATTGAGTGCCCTTAAAAGTTTTATCGACATCCATCTTTCAGAAAACGATTTGGCCCATCAACTGACCATGGCCGGTTTTGAGGTGGAGTCCATCGAACATTTTTCTTGCGATTTCGAAAAGGTCGTTGTCGGGAAAATTCTTGAAATTCATTCTCATCCCAATGCAGATCGATTAACTTTATGCAAGGTGAGTACCGGGAAAGAGACGTTCTCGATTGTATGCGGGGCAAAAAACATTCAGCCTTCAGATGTTGTTCCTGTGGCTCTGGACGGAGCCAAACTTCCTGGCGAAAAGGTGATTAAGGCCTCTAAAATTCGGGGAGAATTTTCCCAGGGAATGCTTTGTTCCAAAGTGGAACTGGGACTTGGAGAAGGGGAATCGGGGATTTGGATTTTGCCTCAGGATTTACCTTTAGGGGAAGATATTAAAGAAGTTTTAAAATTAAAAGATACGGCTTTTATTCTGAATGTCACTCCCAATCGACCGGATGCTTTGAGCATAAAGGGAATGGCCCGAGAAATTGCAGCCCTGACGGAACTTCCACTCAAAAATCCTCAAGGGAAATGTGTTGAGGAAAACGTTTCCATCGAAAAAATGATCGATGTCACAATTGAGAATTTTCAAGGTTGTCCCCATTATATGGCGCGTTTCATTCAAAACGTTCAAGTCGGACCTTCTCCTTTTTGGCTGAAACAACGCCTGGAAAGAATGGGGCAACGATCGATCAATAATATTGTGGATATCACCAACTGGATTCTTTTGGAATGGGGGCATCCCCTTCATGCCTTTGATTTTGACCTGTTAAAAGGGGGGGGAATCGTTGTCCGAAACGCCCAACACGGTGAAAAGATGATCGCCATTGATGGAAGAGAACTGGTTCTTGAGCCCTCCATGTTGGTGATTGCCGATGGAAAAGGACCTGTTGCTTTAGCTGGAATTATGGGCGGAAAAGAAACAGGGGTGACTGAAAAAACAAAAAATATTCTGCTTGAATGTGCCTATTTTTCCCCATCGGTGATTCGAAGAACTTCAAAAGCTTTAGGAATGTCTTCTGAATCCTCTTATCGGTTTGAACGAGGGGTCGATCCGCTGGGTCTTCCAGAGGCGTTGGATCAGGCAGCAATGCTTATTGCGGAAATCTCAGGAGGTGAGGTTGCCAAAGGCATAAAAGATATTTCTCAAAAAAGGTGGACCCCTCAAATAGTTCACTTTAATCCGGAACATTGCGAGAAACTTTTAGGAATCAACGTTCCGGAAAATTCCATTCAATCTATTTTTAGCCGTCTTCAGCTGAAAGTGATTGGGAAAAATCCAAAGAGTTGGGAAATCGAAATTCCTTCTTTTCGGTATGATTTGACCAAAGAAGTCGATTTGATTGAAGAGGTCGCTCGACTGTGGGGATATCAACACATTCCAGAAAATTCACCGCGCATCGGATTTTCCCTTGAATCAAGCCCTCTCCCTAAGGCTTATCAAACTCGCTCCAAGGCTAAAAGGGTTCTTCAGGGATTGGGGTTAAATGAAGCCATTACTTATAGTTTTTCATCCTTAGAAATTTTGGAAAAAACATTCCAGAAAAAGGAAGCTATTCCTTTAATGAATCCTCTGAGGCAGGATAATGGCTATTTGAGAACGAGCTTAATCCCTGGGCTGATCACGGTTCTTTCCTTCAATGAGCATCGTGGGATGAGTCACATCCAATATTTTGAGATTGGAAAATGCTTCTTACCCCCTCCTAAAAAAGAAGTTGAAGATTTCGAGCGAAGTCGAGAAATTGAGACGCTCGGCATTGCTATGATGGGAAAGAAAGAAGAGGGGCGCTGGGGAAATAAAGAGGTACGTGAGGCGCGATGCGATTTCTTTGATTTAAAAGGACTGATCGAAGAATTTTTTGATGCCATTGGATTATCGAATGTTTCATTCCAAAAAGCGCAAGCACCCGGTTTTCATCCAGGGAGGTCGACCGAAGTTTTTGTGAATCAAGAATCCTTGGGATTTTTAGGAGAGGTTCATCCTGATCTCACTGGAAATTTTGATCTCAGAGAAAAAGTTTTTTTGGCGGAATTTAATTTCGAGATTCTCTTAGAAAATTTAAATTTAGGAAAAAAATTTCAGGAATTACCCCGATATCCTTCTATCCATAGAGATATGGCTCTCTTAATTGAGAAGGAAAGAATGCATGAAGAGATCGTGAAGGTTATTTGGGAAAAGGCGGATCAAATTTTAAAAGAAGTGAGACTCTTTGACGTTTATCAAGGCCCGCAAGTTCCCGCCCATCAAAAAAGTCTCGCCTATACCCTCACCTTTAGGTCTGATGCCGGAACTCTAAAAGATGAAGAAGTTGATGCCGTCGAGCGACAGATTAAGGAAAAACTCGTTCAACAATTTCAATGCCAATTTAGATAACAAATCTCTTTAAATCTAGTTCTAGAAGCATGTTCAAAATCTACCCTTATTTGAAATAAATCGACCGTATTTCTTGTTCCTTGTTGATAGTGATAAAGGGGTTTTTATGAGTGAATTTGAGTCTTTGGCACAAGAACATTTTAACTCTCTCTACCACACAGCCTTAAGAATGACTCGAAACGTAGAGGACGCCCAAGACCTCGTACAAGAAACGATTCTCAAGGCCTTTCGGCATTATTCTCAATTTGAGAAGGGGACAAATTTTAAGGCATGGATATTCAGAATTTTGACTAATAGTTTCATTAATCAATATCGAAAAAAATCAAAAGAACCCCCGATCACTGATTTTACTTCTATAGAACCTATTTATGAAGAGATCACTAAATCTACCACCCAATTTTCTTTAGGGGAGATTGAATCTTTAAGAGAAAAACTTTCGGATGAAGTGAAATTGGCCTTGGACAAATTACCTGATGAATATCGCATGGTCTTTTTATTATCTGTGATTGAAGATTTTTCCTATCAAGAAATCTCAGAAATATTAAGTTGCCCCGTTGGAACAGTGATGTCTCGACTTTTTCGTGCACGAAAAATATTGAGAGAAGAACTTTTTAATTTTGCAAAGAAAAATGGCGTTATTCAAAGAAATTGGCAAAGGGATGGGATGGAATCATTATGAAATGCCCTGAAGCAAAACGACAACTATTTTTATTTTTAGATAATGAATTAGGCATTCAAGAAAATCTTGAAGTCCTGACCCATTTGGATCTTTGCCCTGGCTGCAGTGAGTACTTTGAAAGTGAAAAACAAATGGAAGGGCTGATCAAAGAAAAGCTCTCTTGTGAAACAGCGCCCGCTCACTTGTGGAAAAAAATAAATGCGCTTCTTCCTTCGACGACTTTAGATTTTCATTCTGCCTCCCCTTCAAAAAGAAAATGGATTTGGGGTTCGGCAATAACCGCAGGCTTTTTTTTAAGCGTCGTGGCAAGCGCTTATTATTTAGTATGGCCCCCTAAACTAAGCGCGGACATCTTGGTCAATCAGTCCGTCCAACTTCATCAGCAGATGATGAAGGGACGAATCTGTCCTTCTATCCCTGAAGAATTTTCAAAAAACTTTGAGCAAATGAAGGCCCTGATTTGTAAAAAATCGGATGGGCTTCATAATAACCATTCTTCAGAAACATGGACAGATACACACCCGCAAAACTGTGTTGCTTCTTCATCGTACTTTTCAGGTCGAGAGTTTGCAACCACTCTTTATTCCAGAGGAAATTTACACGTATCTCATTTTATTGTGAGAGCCTCTTTTGTTGAATTTCCAGAAAAGGTTAGAAGAGAAACGGAAGGGATACCTTATTACCTTTACAAAATTCACCCCTATAAAATCATCATCCTTAAAAAGGACCAAAATCTTTGTGTCTTTGTGGGGAATTTGAGTCAAGAAGAGGCTCGATCACTTGCAGCACTTGCTGCACAAGTTCAATCATAAAAATTAGTCCATGGTCAACGGTCTACAGTCCATAGAAAAATACTTCCTTTAAATCTGTCAACCATTGACTGTTGGCTGTGGACTAATTTTTCTTTAAATAAATAAAATACTCTATATTCCCGGCGGGTCCCTTGAGAGGAGACTGAAACATTCCAAGATCCTCTAAGGGCAGGGTTTTTGAAAAATCTCTAACCTTTTGAACAGCGTCGAGGCGATCTTGTTGGGAGCGAACCACCCCCCCCTTTCCAACACATTCTTGGCCTACCTCAAATTGAGGTTTTACGAGAGTAAGAATTTTTCCTCCGGGTGCTAGCAAGGGAAGAACAGCAGGTAAAATTTTTTCTAAAGAAATAAAAGAAACATCGATGGTGATTAAATTAAATTTTTCAGGAAAGTCTTTTTTTTCAAGATAACGCGCATTTACTTTTTCTAAGACAATGACTTTGGGATTTTTTCGTAATTCATAATGAAACTGATCATGCCCTACATCCACTGCATAAACTTTTTTTGCCCCCTTCTGTAAAAGACAGTCCGTGAAACCACCTGTTGAGCTTCCGACATCGAGTGCTATGTCTCCTTCGGGATTTATTTGAAATTCATGAAGAGCGGCTTCGAGCTTATCCCCACCACGGCTCACATATTTTTTCTTTTGAAGAATTTCAATGGGAATATCTAGATCAAAAAGTTGATTGGATTTTTTTACGATTTGAGAGGAGGCCTTCACAAAGCCTGCGAGAACGGCCTTTTGGGCATCGGTGCGGCTTTCAAAAAAAGAACGCTGGACAAGAATCTGATCGATGCGATGTTTCTTGGGCATTTTAATAGCCTCTAGCTGTCATCCACTGATGGCTAGATTTTTTTCAGAACATACCCCATTATTCAAAAGTTCTTTTTCAATTCGTTCTGCTACTAAAGAAGGAGACAGCCCAAAACTTTCCCAGACCTTATCTCTGGATCCTTGTTCAATGAAAACATCTGGAAGACCGAGTCTCAGAAGCTCAATCGAATGAAGTTTTTCAGTTTGAATAAATTCCAGTATCCCAGAACCAAATCCGCCGGTTAAAATGTGATCTTCCAAGGTAACCCATTTCGTCATTCTTTTTGAAAGGCGATGGAAAAAAACCTCATCCAAAGGTTTGATGAAACGGGCGTCAATCACCTCAGCCGAAATTCCTTCTTTTTCAAGAAGGGCAGTAATTTCAAGAGACATATAGACCATGTCTCCAAGAGCAATTAAAGCGATATCTTTCCCTTTTCTCAAAACCTCGGCTCGTCCTTCTCCAAGGTCTCTGTACTGAGTATCCCCTTCAGAATCCCTGACATTGCCGCGAGGATAACGGATGGCGACGGGTCCTTCTTCACGCAAGGCCCATTTTAAAAAAGCCTGTAACGTAGCTTCATTCCTAGGTTGAACAATTTTTAAATTGGGAACAGGTCTTAAATAAGAAATATCAAAGACGCCTTGATGCGTCGGTCCATCTTCGCCAACGACCCCCGCTCGATCAATCCCAAAAATAACAGGCAAATTTTGAATACAAACATCATGAATTAAATGATCATATCCACGTTGTAAAAAAGTGGAATAAAGCGCAACCACTGGCCGAAGACCGCTGGCGGCAAGCCCGGCTGCAAAAGTGACCGAATGCTCTTCTGCAATTCCGACATCAAAAAAACGATGGGGAAAGCGCTTGGCAAATCCCGAGAGCCCTGTTCCTGCAGGCATCGCAGCTGTGATCGCTACAACGCGGGGATCTTTTTCAGCACACTCCGAAAGGGCATCTCCAAAGGCGGAAGAAAAACTCTTTCCCTTAGATTCTTTAAGAGGTTTACCTGTTGCCAGATCAAAGGGAGCCATTCCATGAAACTGATCTGGCTTTTGCTCAGCCGGAGGATATCCTCTTCCCTTTTTGGTTACCACATGAAAAAGAACAGGACCTGGTAAATCTTTAATGTGATTTAAAATATGAATGAGACGATCTAAATCGTGACCATCCACGGGCCCAAAATATCGGAACCCTAAAGCCTCAAAAATAGTGCCCGGAACCAACAATCCCTTAATACTTTCCTCCACCTTGTGAGCCGTTTCTACCATGCGGTGCCCAATCCCAGGGATTTTATCCACTAAATGTTCCAAATCCATTTTAACCTTATTATAAAGCGGATTGGTAATGACCTCATTCACGTATTGAGAAATGGCACCTACATTGGGAGCAATGGACATTTCGTTACTGTTCAGAATAACAATCATATTGGTCTTGAGTGCCCCTGCATTGTTCAGAGCCTCATAGGCAAGGCCTCCGGTCATGGCCCCGTCTCCAATAATTGCAACCACTTTTTCTTGGGTTCCTTTGATGTCTCTGGCCATGGCTATTCCTAATGCGGCAGAAATGGAAGTGCTGGCATGACCTGCACCAAACGTGTCGTAAGGACTTTCCGTGATCTTACAAAAACCCGAGATGCCATTCATTTTCCTTAAGGTCGCAAACTGCTCACGCCTACCCGTAATCAGTTTATGAGGATAACTCTGATTTCCAACATCCCAGACCAGCTTATCTTCAGGCGTATTGAAAACGTAATGAAGAGCCAAGGTAAGCTCTACCACACCTAAATTACTTGAAACATGGCCTCCATTCACAGAAACCACCTCTAAAACTTTTTTTCTAATCTCACTCGCAAGCTGAGCCATTTGATTAAGGGAGAGAGACTTAAGATCCTTTGGGTTATTAATTTTATTTAAGATTTTGGTTGCATCTTTTGCTTGTTCTGACATGGTTCCTCTTGATCCTAAAATAACAATTCTTCCTTGGGTTCTTCTTTCTTTTTAATTTCGGTAAAAGATTTTTTTACAATTTTTCCTTCTTCATTCTTTGCTAAAATTTCTATTTTCTTTTCCGCTTCTTCTAATTTTTTTGTGCAAAATCGAATGAGCTTTATGCCTTCTTCGTAGCGCTTTAAGGCCTCATCCAAGTTAACTTCGTCGCTTTCAAGAAGCGCAACGATGCTTTCGAGCTTCTCCATAGATTCTTCAAATTGACCTGATGAATTTGCTTTCACTTTTTGAAAGTCCTATCTAAAGTATGGCTGAACCAACTCCCAGGTATAATCCTAAAATTTTGGTTAGAGAGACCTCTCAAAAAGGTCCCAGGTGCAAGGCGCCCGCAAGCGACCGCGCAGACGTACGTTTTGGGGTACGCCGCACAAGGGAGCGCAGCGGGCAACGCAGCAGATGGGCCTTTTTCAGAGGTCTCATTCTACTATAAACTACTCTAGAGTCAACGACTTTACCGTCGAGACAATTTTCCCCTTAGAGAGAAGGGTTTCAAGCGTTTCTCCCCTTTTTAATTGGGCGATATCCTTGATGATCTCCCCTGTCTGATAAAGACGAGTGATGCTGAACCCTCGGGCAAGTACAGAAAGAGGACTTAGAGCTTCAAGATGGCGGGTGAGCATATCCAAAGATGATTTTTTCTTATCTAAAATTCCTTGAAGGCCGCGAAAATAGCGTTCACGCCATGAATCCAAGTTTTGGATCATTTGCTCAAGTTTAGCCTTTGGATATTTAAAAACAGGATGTTCTTTATAATGTTGTAACGTTTGTCGTAAAGACTGAATTTTCATGGAAAATAAAAGCACGATTCTTCCTTCTAATTGAGTTAATCGCTCTAAGAGGTCTGATTTTTTGGCCGTTACAAGCTCTGCCGCAGCCGTGGGGGTGGGCACCCTTAAATCGGCCACAAAATCTCCGATGGTCCAATCAATTTCATGACCCACCGCTGAAATGACAGGAATTTTTGAAGCGTAGATGGCTCGGGCAACTTTTTCATCATTGAAGGCCCATAAATCTTCCAGGCTTCCTCCGCCTCGAGTCACAATAATCACTTCTACTTCATTCATTTCATTTAAAAGCTCAATGGCCTTTACAATCTGAGGAGGGGCGTCATCTCCTTGGACTGGGGTCGGGGCCAAAATAATATGCATATTGGAAAAGCGGCGGTCTAGGACGTTTAGAATATCCTTTAATGCTGCTCCCGTTGGGCTGGTCACAATTCCAATTTTGGAGGGAACCTGGGGAATCATGCGTTTATGAGCTGGATCAAAAAGTCCTTCTTCAAAAAGCTTTTTCTTCAATTGTTCAAATGCCAACTGCAAAGCCCCGATTCCAGCCGGCTCCATCTTCTTAATATTAATTTGATAGTTTCCCCCTTTTTCATAAACGGTCAGGAAACCCGAAACAATCACCTTCATTCCATCCTTGAGGGTAAAGGGTAAAGATTTATTTCGAAACGCAAAAAAAACCGCCTGAATTTGGGATCCGGCATCCTTTAATGTAAAATAAAGATGACCTGAACTGGGCATTTTAACATTGGAAACTTCTCCTTCAACCCAAAGAGAAGGATAATGCTCTTCAATTCTACCTTTGAGTTCTCGGGTGAGCTCACTGACGGAATAAATATGGATTTTTTCTGCAACAGGCATAAATAAATTTCCTAAACTACACTCCTAACTCCAAACTCCCGACTCCCAACTCACCTGGCATATTCCACAACTCTGGTTTCTCGAATCACGGTAACTTTAATGATCCCAGGATATTGAAGCTCGCTCTTAATCTTTTTAGCAATATCTCGAGATAAAACTAACGCCCCATCATCATTAATCTCCTGAGGTTTTACAATCACACGAATCTCACGACCCGCCTCAATCGCATAGGTTTTTTCGACTCCCGGAAAGGCATTGGCAAGCCCTTCCAATTTTTCTAAGCGCTGCAAATAATGCTCCACCGTATCAGACCGAGCCCCTGGTCGAGCAGCGGATAGGGCATCGGCTGCTTGGGTGAGTACCCCCCAAAGTGTCGGTTCTGGAAGCTCATTATGATGTCCTGCAATTCCAGCAATGACCTCTTCACTCTCCCCATATTTACGAGCAAAATCGCCTCCGATCAGAGCATGAGGTCCTTCGATTTCATGACTCAAGGCCTTTCCAAGATCATGGAGGAGTCCCGCTCGACGAGCCGTTTTGATATCCAGACCTAATTCGGCCGCCATGACGCCCATCAACCATCCCACTTCCTTGGAATGTTCTAAAACATTCTGTCCATAACTTGTTCTATATTTCAACCGACCTAAGAGTTTCACAATTTCAGGATGAACCGTCGAAAGCCCCATCTGAAAAACGGCCTTTTCTCCGGCCTGGCGAATGGATTCATCTATTTCCTTCTTAATTCTTTCCACCACCTCTTCAATTCGGGCAGGATGAATGCGACCGTCTCGGATGAGTTGCTCAAGACTCAGTCTCGCAATTTCTCGACGAACCATATCAAAGGCCGAAATCACAACCGTATCGGGCGTATCATCAATAATTAAATCAACACCGGTCGCCGCCTCAAAGGTTCGAATATTTCGACCATCTCTTCCAATAATCTTCCCTTTATGTTCATCACTGGGAAGAGCAACGGCTGTCACAGTAATTTCTTGAACATGATCCATGGCACAACGCCCCACGGCATCGACCATTAACCATTGAGCCTTACGCGAGACCTCTTCACGAACCCTGGCTTCGGACTGTCGAATCATCAGGGCCGCATCTTCTTTAACCTCTGCTTGAATTTTTCCAAGGAGTTCTTTCCGGGCTTCATCTCGCGAAATACCTGAAACATTTTGTAAGAGAAGATGCTCTTTCTCCAATAAACTTTCCAGTTCTTTTTCTTTAAGGGAAAGGGTCTCTTCTTGGGATTTCATCATTTTTTCTTTCTGACGCAAATCTGATTCCTTTCGATCAATCGATTCCAAGCGTTTCTCTACGACTCGTTCTTTCTCCACAATTCTTTTTTCCATTTGAACCAATTCTTCACGTCTCTGCCGCATCTCGCTTTCAAATTGAGTACGTGCCCTGAAAATTTCCTCTTTCACTTCAAGCTTGGCAGTTTTTAATTGAGTTTCTCGCTCGAGTTTAGCCTCCTCAAGGATTTTATGAGCAAGTCTTTCTGAAGAATTTTTTCGGATTTTACCCATCCAATGGGAAAGCATATAACCCAAAACCAAACTCATAAGAGCCGTGATGCCCAAAGCAATCGGCCAATTGTTTTTTAAGATGCTGAATAAATCCATATTTTCTCCGTCATATGGGGTCAAGACTTGGGGTCAAGACTTGACCCCTAAGCGAATCACCCTCTTTTCCGTCACTACAATATCGATTCTCTGATCGTGCGGCTCCGGACAAAGAGCATCGCAAATTTGAATTTCATACGCCAGGGCCAATTTTACCTGAGAAGTGCCTATCCTTTCAAGATATCGATCGAAATAACCTTGTCCCCAACCCATTCGGTTTCCCGCTAAATCAAAGGCAATCCCTGGAATGACAAAAAAATCGAAAGATGACTGGGAGGCTTTTGATGTTTTAGGAATGATCGGCTCTAAAATTCCAAAAGAACCCTCTTTAACATCTTCTTCTAAAGAGCGAATAAAATAGGTTTCGATTTGTCCATTTTGTAAAGAAAGAGGAAGGCCCACCTTTTTACCGGAACGAAGCGCATGCTGAATTAAAAAGGGGGTGCTCACTTCTGGGGCCTTTGAACAATAAAAGAAAATGGCTTTCGCCTTTTGATATTCTTCCAATTCTAAAAATCGGCCCTGAATCTGACAACTCTTTTCCTCTTGTTCCTGAGGACTTAAAGAGAGTCGAGCTTGGATAAAGGCTTTTCTTGAGTTTTCTTTTGATTTTCCAATCGCCATTTTTCAAGCCTTTCTCTCATTCGAACTTCATAACCTTGATCTGAGAGCTCTAAAAAATGCTGACTCTCTTTCCCATAAGACTGCTTTACAAAATGATTTTCAAAATCATGAGGATAAACATATTGTTCATTCTTTTCATCAGGACCCTTCACATTTTTTAAATGTCCTGGAACTTCCTCCACGCGATTTTCCTTAACGGCGGCTAAGGCCTTCTCAATGGCCAAATAAGCGCTATTACTTTTCGGGGCAGAAGATAAATAAATGGTCGTTTGAGCCAGAGGAATTCTCGCCTCGGGAAGACCAATGAATTCAACGGCCCGGGCACAAGAAGTGGCCAAAACCAAAGCTTGAGGATCCGCATTTCCAATATCTTCACTGGCTAAAATAACCAACCTCCTTGCAATGAAAAGAATGTCCTCTCCGCCCTGAAGCATTTTTGCTAACCAATAAAGCGCTCGATCTGGATTGCTTCCTCGAACGCTCTTAATAAAAGCCGAAATAGTATCGTAGTGCTGATCTAGGCTCCGATCATAATGCAAGGGCCGCTCTTGAAGAATTTCCAAGATATGAGATCTTGTAATAATTTTTTGATTCCCTTCTGAAGAAATTGCTTCAGCTGCCATTTCTAATACATTCAGAGCCCTTCGGGCATCGCCTTGTGAGAATTGAGCAATGGCCATTTTAGCGTCCTCATCCAGTTGAAAAAAATCTTTTCCTAATCCTCGCTCAGAATCCTTTAAGGCGCATTCAACAATGACATCAATCTCCTCCTCAGTTAAAGCCTTCAGACGAAACACTTGAGATCGAGAAACCAAAGGGGCAATCACTGAAAAGAAGGGATTTTCTGTGGTCGCCCCAATGAGGGAAATCGAACCTTCTTCAACATAAGGAAGTAGAATATCCTGCTGAGCCTTATTAAAACGATGAATTTCATCAATAAATAAAATGGTCTTTTGACCTCGTTTGACACGAGACCTGGCTTCGTCAAGAATTTTACGAAGTTCTGCGCAATGAGAAGTGACCGCACTCAAACTGATAAAAGAACGGTGAGTCTGAGAGGCCATAAGGTGAGCCAGCGTTGTTTTCCCGGTGCCAGGAGGTCCATAGAAAATGAGAGAACCTAAGGCATCTCTTTCAATCAAGCGCTCTAAAAGTTGGCCTTTGCGAACCAGATGGCTCTGCCCAATAAATTCATTTAAGGTTCTCGGTCTCATCCGGGCGGCCAAAGGCATAGAATGAGAGGGAGAATGCTTTTCAAAATCTTGAAGGTCAAATAGATTAGCCATAACGGCTAGCGTACAGCATTTAGCTCAAAAACGTACAGAAAAAAATACCCCGCTTTGCCGTGTGAAAGACCTCTTTTGCGAACGTTCTCTGAACGTGGGCACGCTATAGATTGCTTTTAACTTCTCCGATCATGATCAGAGCATGTCAGCCACAACCTAGGCAGCATTCCCTTAATGTCGCTGTTGGCTAAAAGATGCGTCTTCCCCTACGCACATGGCAGGGTATGTTTCTAGTTTTGCTCAAAAAAAAATAAAAAGCAACGGTTTTTTTTTGAAATGAGTCATAAGCTGTTTTTCATCATTGTCACCATAAACGTTTGTCCACCCATGTGGATGAAAATAAACTGTTCATTTGAAATCCAAAAATCAAAATGCAAAATGACAACCTAAAATCCAAAATTTCTAATGCTATTGCAAAGGGGACATTTTAAGTTTTACATTGTCCGACAAGATTTTTGATGTTTGATTTTTGGATTTTCATGATTGATTTGCTTTTCTGAACGCTGTACGCTGTGCGCTAAAGCTATCTGGGGTGATTTGAAAATGCCGGAAGAATATTATAAAGGACATTATCTCATCAGTACGGATCCAGCTCGATTGGATAGAGCGAGAGACCTTTGGAAATGGATGATGTCGGTGATTATGAATCATCCGAAGCTTCAAGGGCTCAGACGCTGGAGTCTCGTGACAACTTACTCGCAAGAGCTGTATAAAAAATTTGGATTTACCCCTTTAAAGCACCCTGAACGCCAGATGGAAATTGTTAAGTCCGATACCTACAATAAACATTCGTGAGTTAAGAGTTGTGAGTAAAAGATAAATTTCTTTAAAATTAAAGGAGGAAAAAATGAGTGAACCTACGATTGCAGCCAGAAGACCCGCCGTTCTGGAATTAGCCCCAGGAACTTATCATTGGTGCCGCTGCGGAAAATCCAAAAATCAACCTTATTGCGACGGCTCTCACAAGGGAAGCGAATTTACCCCTCTCGAATTCACTATCACCGAAAAAAAGCGCGTGGCCCTTTGCAAATGCAAACATAGCGCCCATTCCCCTTATTGTGATGGGACACATTCTAAACTGTCATCCGCTTCTTGATGACTCCTCTTCCCACCACCACCACGCTGGACCAAGGCCAAGGGATGTGCGTAAGCTGAATGTAAAACATGTTCCAATTCCCTCTGGAGAAGCCCTATTTTATTTTTCTCATTCCATGCCAGAATCAACTCTCTGGACTTTTCCAGACTCAATCCATGCAGGCGAAATTCCGACAGCAATCGAATCACAGAATTATTTCTTAAACC
>JACOUC010000022.1 GCA_016178055.1 Chlamydiota bacterium
TATTGTGTTTTCACCCAATTCCAATGTGATTGTTTCTTCAAAGCTTAGTCCTTCTAGCTTCCAGCTTCTCACCTCTAGCCCGTTTAGATTTATTGTAAGGTTTGAGAGTTCTTCATTGACACTGCCTGTGATCGTGATTTGACTCTGGTTTGTAATGCTGTTGTTTTCTGGGCTTGTGATCGTAACTTGAGGAGATGTGGTATCAATGGTGAGGGTGATTTCTTTTTTCGTGTGGGATCCATTTCCTTTGGCTATGACCCCAGCAATATAACTTCCTTCGGGTTGTTCTACTCCGTTCCTGTCTTTTCCGTTCCAGGTGAAGTTGATCGAGGTTCCTTCGCCTTTGACGATGTAGAGGATGTCCGCTTTATTAATCTTTTTAAGGGACCCCTCACCTAGCCTCTCCCCGTGAAAACGGGGAGAGGGAGATAAAAGCTCTTTTTCGATATCATCGATCTCTAGGTTTTGGGCTAGGTCGTCAATCAGTTCTCCTTCTTTCGCCTCTCGTCCCTCATCTCTCGTCCCTCGTTCGTTCATCCCTCGTCCCTCGTCCCTCGTGCTTCGTCCTTCGTCTCTCGTCTCTCGTCCATCGTGCTTCGTCCCTCGTGCTTCTTTGCTCTTAACAACGTATCCAATCCATTTTATTTTTTCTTCCCGTTCTCCCTTTTTCTTAGGTTTCGCATTCGTTGTTGAAATGGTTCCTGTGATTTTTACGGGGTTTATGGTTGGGTTACATGGGTTTGGGGTGGCAGCAAGTGTTGTGATTTGGATGGAAGATTTCAAACCTAAACTTTTTAGTTCTAGCTCTGGTTCTGCTTTTGCTATTGCTTTGACTTCAGCCCTTGCTTCTATCTTCGCTTCTGGCTTTCCTGTAAGCAATGTCAAAAAAAACATTCCACTTACGATTCCCCAAAAAATTCCTCTGATGTGTTGCAAAGAAGGTTGATTCATTTACGTCCCCGCTGATTTAATCACCGACGGCTGCTAACCAATAATTATTTTTTGATGTCAATTTAGTTTTTGCCCTTTAAGTAGGTTCCCGGCTCCCTTGATTTGGCTAAACTCGAGTCGGATGAGACCGGCCTCTGCTCTCTTACCCCAAGAGGAAGAGGAGACATTAATCTCGATCTAAATCAGACCCCAATCTCAGCCTGAACTAATGGTAAACTAAGCCCTGCCTTTTGCAAGCCTCACCTGAAGCGAGAGAGCAGAGAAAATCTAAAACTCAAACACTGATTCATCCATTTGGAAGCAGTTGCTTAAAGCGGCCTGCATCTGAGGGATCTACAACGACAGAGCCTCTGAGACCCAACTTTTTCTTGTGTTCCTTATGAGCCATTAAATGACTTCCAAAGGCCTTATAACGAAGGACTTTTCCTGTCCCCGTAATTTTAAATCTTTTTTTTGCACCCTTAACCGTTTTAATTTTTGGCATAACGTCCTTAGACTTAATGAATAATTAACATTACTTATTTACTCTTCGTCGGCCCAATAATCATAATCATGTTTCGGCCGAACAACTTTGGAGACTGTTCTACAGCTCCTACTTCAACGACATCCCCCACCAAACGCTCCAAAACACGCTTCCCATAATCCATATGGGCGAATTCACGACCTCTAAAAGCTAGACTTACTTTGACCTTATTCCCTTTTTTGAGAAATTCAAAAATATGCTTAAGCTTAACCCCATAATCGTGATCCTCAATGTTTGGGTGAAACTTGATTTCCTTAACCTTGACCACATGCTGTTTTTTACGTGCTTCTTTTTCTTTTTTTGTTTGCTCGTATCTGAATTTACCAAAATCCATGATGCGACAAACGGGAGGGTCTGCGTCCGGAGCCACCTCCACAAGGTCAAGATTGGCTTTAAGTGCCAAATCCACAGCTTCTGACAAAGCAATAACACCCAACTGGCGCCCTTTGTCGTCGATGGTTCTCACATTTTGAGCGCGAATTAAATGATTAATCCGGGTAATCCAACACCTCCCTGTTGAGTCAAGATTTTTACGTGGGGAAAACACTACCACAAAGTGTTCAAGGGTGCAACAATAACAATATAAGAAACGTTTGTAAAGGCAAAATAGAGATCTCCCTCATCTTAAGTTTCTCGTTATTTTACGAGGGATGCGACTCGACCAAAACGGTTTTCCAAATACTGAATAATATGAGCCGACTCATAAATCCATTTCACTTCCCCCTTTTCTTCAACTCTCAAACAGGGCACTTGAAGAGAGCCGCCCTGCGTCAATAATTCACTTCGATGCTGGTGATTATTTTGCGCATCCCGGTATTCGATAGGAATATTCAAATGATGAATGGCCCGACGGGTCCGAATGCAGAAAGGACACGCATAGAACTGATATAACGCCAAACCGTTTGCTTCTTGGTTAACCCGTTCCTGCTCAGTCTTTGACCGAATCACTTGAGACGGCCTCGTTAAATGATTGATCAAAACAATGATTCTTCCTAATGCCTCACGGATCATTTTTAAAAACATATTCTTTTCCCCATTTAAAATTGATTGAGCAATTTTAGGATTCATCATACCGCAGATGACCGAACATCATCAAGGCAATCCTCCCATTGACAATCGCCAAATTTTCAACCATAGTGATTGGCAATTAGTTGGCGAATAACTTGGCGTTTATGCGTGAGCCTTTATACCATAAGGCTGAAGGGTCATGAAATATACTTATGGGGATTATCCCACTAAAAAAGAACTGATGATTGAAAGCCGTAGTTCCAAGGATGCGGAGCTATGTTGAAATAAAATTTGGCATAAGCGATAGGCAAAGTCTGAACACATCTTTCTAAAAACCAAACAAGAAGAAAATTTCTTGTTTGTCATGACGCCCCATCTGCTCAACCTGATCACAGAGATTTCCGAACAGCGTGGTTTTTTGGAAGCCCTTTCATTATCAACTTCTATCCAAACACGATTAAAAGAAAAAGCAGCCAATGAGGAGGCCTATTACTCAAGCCATATTGAAGGAGCAAGAAGTTCTCTAGAAGAGGCCTTGCGTTTTATCAAGAAAAGAGAGAAATATTCTTCAGACGAAAGTTTGCAGATGATGGAAGACCTTATCCAATTTATTAACATGCTGGCCCTTTCTGATTATTTTGATCGCGAGCACCCAACTATTACAAAGCCATTCAGGACGCGAGAGAGCATCACCATGATCTCACTTACTTTCTCATCTTTTTTATGGAGGCACTACTCGCAGAACTGAAAGACCTTCGAAAAGAAATTAATTTTGAAGCCAAATTAAAAAATCTGAGGAGTTGGATTAGACCTAAAATTTATCAGCAAATGAACAAGAGACAAATGAAAGCCCTAGCCTGGATTTCTCATCAGATTTCTTGAAGCTCGACCGCCCGAGTCCGCTTTGGATGCTAGGAAGACGCTCCGTGCCGTGTGAGGCGTACTTTACAGTACGTTGAGCAAGGCCGACCTCTCTTGCGAAGCAGACGAGGCGGAATGGGCGCTCTGAGTAGAAATGTGATGAGAAATTTGGGCTAGCCTGGATGTTAAAAAAGAATGAAATGATCACCACAAAAAAATATTGCAAACTCAATCAGTACTCTGATGAAACAGCACGGAAAGATTTTCAGGACTTGACCCGCTTTCATTGGTTAAGGCCATCGTGTAAAAGATCCCTTCAGAATAATACTTCACTTCTGACATACTCTCGCTTCTCTTGAATACTCGTATCAATGAGAAATATTGCGAGCAAGAAGGCGAGAATGAGAGATCCAACCGTGCCCAAATTGAGATGTTACGCCTTAGCCACAACCCTGGCAGGACGATTCAGACTTAAATTTTATTAAGGTAAGGGCTTTTTAAGCTTAAGATTTTTCTACAGGAAGTTCAATGATAAACGTTGCCCCATGTCCCGCCTGACTTTCGACCGATAAAGTTCCTTGATGGGCCTGAATGATTTGCTTAGAAATGGAAAGGCCTAACCCTGTTCCTTTGTCCTTCTTCGTAGTGAAAAAAGGAGTGAAAAGGTTTTTTAAAACTTCTTCATTCATCCCTGTTCCTGAATCTCGAAAAGAAATTTGGTAGATCTTGTTTTCTTCTTTTGTAAGGACTTTCGTCTTAATTAAAAGTTCTCCTCCCTGAGGCATCGCCTCCAAGGCATTTTTGATCAAATTAAAAAAGACTTGAGAGAGTTGACTTTTATCGGCTTGAATGAGGTGAGAAGAAGGTGAAAAATCTTTTGAGAGAAGAATTTTCCTCATCCGTAACTTCGGTTCAAAAAGATGAAGGGTCTCTTCAATCAGTTGGATCGGTTGAAGAGGGGAAAGAATCGGTTTTTCAATTTTGCTCAAGTGCATCAATTGATCCACCAGCGATTCCATACGATTCAGGTGGGGAATAATGCTTTGAATCATTTTGGATAGAAAGCCCGGTTCGTTGTGGTTCTCCTGGAGGATATCAAGATAAGTCTGAATGGGTTGAAGGGGATTTCGGATTTCATGGGCAAGGCTTGCTGCCATGTGAGTGACATAGGATAATTTTTCATCCCGCGTTTCGTGAAGCTCTTGAAGGGTTCGCTCTAATTCTCTATTTTTTGTTTGAAGGGCCTTGTGCATTTGACTGAGGATCAGAAGAGACTTTACCTTCGCCTTTAACTCCTGAACATTAAACGGCTTGACCAAATAATCATCGGCTCCATATTGATAGCCTTCCAGCCGCATGTCTAAATCTGCTTTTGCGGTGAGAAAAATCAAGGGAATATCGTGATGAGATGAGGCCTTCATTTTTTCACAAAACTCATAACCATTCATTTTCGGCATCATGATGTCTGAAATGACAAGATCAGGCTGATCTTTTTCTAAAATGCTTAACGCCTCTTCTCCATCTCGGCTGAGAAGGAGGCGATAGTCGCTTTGGAGTTGAGCGCCTAGAAAGCTCAGAAGATCTGGATTATCTTCCACAATGAGAATGATTTTCTTCTGAGAATCTTTATTTTTTTGAGCGAAGGAACGAGCTCCAAAAAGATCTCTCTCCAGCATCAAATCAGTCCCGGTTGTCATCGCATCACGTTGAATTTTTGTGAACCACTCCCTCTCTTTCTCATTGAATAGGTCTTGAGGTTTTTTAAATTTTTCTTGAGTTGGGCGAGCGGGACGTTTCAAAGGGAGGAGCAGTGTGAAAGAGGATCCTTTCCCGAAATCACTTTGGACCGTGATTTTTCCGCCGTGAAGTTTTGCCAATTCTCGGCAAAGGGCAAGGCCGATTCCTGCCCCCTCAAAATTGCGAGTCGGTCCTGACATTGTAGAACTAAAGCGGTCAAAAATTTTCTCCTGCATATCAGGGGAAATACCAATGCCGGTATCTTTAACGGTGATCTGGAGATATTGTTTCATAATCTTTCCTCCCTCATTCTTAAAATGGGGTCATAAAATGGGGTCACATAAAATGGGGTCAGGTCTTGAAATATCAGTTTTAACCTGGTATCATCTCACCATGGCACGTCCCTTGAGAATTGAATACCCAGACGCCCTTTATCATATAACCTCCCGAGGAAATGCGAAAGATAATATTTACGTTGACCGTACTGATCGAGAAAAATTTCTTCGGATTCTAAGCTCGGTTATTTTTCGTTATCATTGGCTCTGTCATGCCTATTGCCTCATGGATAATCATTATCACCTTATCATTGAAACGCCCGACGCGAACCTTTCTTTGGGGATGCGCCAACTGAATGGCTCTTATACCCAGTTTTTCAATTGGTACCATAAAAGACCGGGTCATATTTTTCAAGGAAGGTTTAAGGCGATATTGGTAGAGAAGGATCGCTATTTGATGGAATTGAGTCGATATGTCGTTCTTAATCCGATACGTGCCAAAATGGTCCAAAAGCCAGAAGCTTGGGAATGGAGTAGTTACGAGGCCACGGTAGGTCTCAAGGCGCCACCACAATTTCTCACAACAGACTGGATATTACACTTTTTCAATAAGAAGAAAGGTGCGGCACAGAAAATGTATCGTCAATTTGTGAAAGATGGAATGAACGAGACTTCTCCCTGGACCGGTCTTAAAGGTCAGGTATTGCTTGGCAGCGACCCATTCGTAGAGAGGTTCAAAGATCTTCTGAAGGATAAATCCCAAATCAAGGAGATTCCCCGAGCTCAAAGACATTTCGCTCGACCGCCCCTCAAGGATTTACTGCCTTTCGATAGAATGCTACACAAAGCAGTTCGCAGTCAGAAAATTTGTGAGGCACATGTTCAGCATGGTTATACATTAAAAGAAATGGCGAATCATTTGGGCGTACACTATACAACCATCAGCAAGCTCGTCAAGACGGCGATATCTAAAAACTGATATTCAAGACCTGACCCCAATGACTTTATTTCAAGACCTGACCCCAATGACTTTGTGACCCCAATGACTTTACAAAACCTAGCACACTTGCGAAGTAGTCAAAACCTGCTGCAACAGCAACCGCATGAGCGACTAAAATAGATTGTAATTGCTTGCGTTTTTCTCCAATTGCGTTCTTAACCGCTTGATACATCAAAAAAAGGACTCTATAGACTGTCACAGAGAAAAAAATAAGGAAAAGATAATAAACGGGGCCAGGTTCTGAAATTCTGAAATGATAGGGCTGAATGATCTGTAAGCGTTTGATAAATAAATCAGTAAAAACAAAAGGCAACAGCATGGTTGAAATTGAATATGCAGAAATTACCCATTCACGATTTTTCCTTCCAAGACCCGTTACCTGATGCGTAAATTGAACGAAAATAGATGGTAAGAAAACCCCGAAGGCATAGCATCCTCGTAAA
>JACOUC010000023.1 GCA_016178055.1 Chlamydiota bacterium
GGAATAATCGCATTGTCGGTGATGCGAATGTGTTCGGGGCAAACTTCGGTACAGCATTTGGTGATGTTACAGAGTCCCGAACCCGCTTTTTCCTTTAGAAATTCCACGCGAGATTCTGTGTCTAGGGGATGCATTTCCAGAGATGCGATCTTGATTAAAAAACGAGGGCCGGCAAACGACTCTTTCTTGTCATGGTTTCTTAAGACATGACAGACATTTTGACAGAGAAAACATTCGATACATTTGTGAAACTCTTGTGAGCGTTCGACATCTTCTTGCTGCATTCTCCAGGTTCCATCGGCTTCAGGGGCTTTGGGTTTGAACGGGGGAATGGTTTTAGCAACTTTATAATTGTAAGAGACGTCGGTCACCAGGTCTCGTATATGAGGGAAGGCTTGCATGGGTGAAATCGTGATGGGTTTTCCTTCAGGAAAAATGTCCATTCGGGTCATGCACATCAAGCGAGGCTGGCCATTGATCTCGGCGCTGCAGGAACCACATTTACCTGCCTTGCAATTCCATCGCACGGCGAGGTCTTGGGCTTGAGTCGCTTGAAGGCGATGCACAACGTCAAGGACGACCATGCCTGGGTCAAGAGGGACGGTATACTCTTGAAAGTTGCCTACGCCGTTTGAACCTCGAAAGATTTTTAATGTTGTGTTAGCCATAGATTCTTTCCTTAAATTAAAAATCAAATATCAAAAATCAAAATGACATATTAAAAATTAAAATGTATCTTTTGCAATGGCGCTAGAAAATTTTTGGATTTTGATTTGTCATTTTGATTTTTGCACTTTGATTTTTGAATTATGATCCATCCAAAAGTTTCTTCAACTCATCTGGAATGGGCGTAATAGGTTCCAGTGCTGTAACAATCTCCCCCCCTTTTTTTCGCACCGTAACGTTCACCTTTCCAAAATTGGGATCCATTTTAGGATAATCATCACGGGCGTGACCCCCGCGTGATTCTTTTCTTTCCAAGGCTGATTTTGTGACGGCTTCTGAGACGAGTAATAAGGAAGAGAGATCTAGGGCCGAATGCCATCCGGGATTGTACTGGCGATGTCCTTCCACATGAACTTTTTTGGCTCGGGCTTTTAATTGAGAAATTTTTTCTAAAGCGGTTTTGAGTTCTGATTCGATTCGAATAATCCCAACCAAACTTTGCATGATTTCTTGAAGCTCTTGATGAATTGTATAAGGGTTTTCGCTCCCAGAATTTTCAAAAGGTTTTAGACTTTCAGCGGCGAGGGAGTCTAATTGATCAGAAGAGACAGAGAGCGTTTCTTTGAAATTTTTTGCGTATTCTGCGGCGTGAAGTCCGGCTCTTCGGCCAAAGACCAGAAGATCGGAAAGAGAATTTCCTCCGAGCCGATTGGCGCCGTGAAGACCTCCGGCCACTTCACCCGCTGCAAAAAGGCCGGGGATTTCTGTCGCTGTGGTGTCCGCTACCACACGGATGCCGCCATTCATGTAATGGGCTGTGGGTCCGACTTCCATGCGCTCTTTCGTAATGTCTACGCCTGAGAGTTCAATAAATTGATGATACATCGAAGGAAGTTTTTTCTTAATATCTTCTGCGCCCAGCCTGGAAGCAATGTCCAAGAAGACGCCGCCGTGAGGACTTCCTCGTCCTGCCTTGATTTCTGAATTGATGGACCTGGCGACTTCATCGCGGGGGAGTAAATCGGGTGTTCTGCGATTATTTTTTTTGTCTTTGTACCAGCGGTCTGCTTCAGCTTCATTGTCCGCTGTTTCTGCTTTAAAGAAATCAGGGATGTATCGAAACATGAAGCGTTCATCTTTGCTGTTGCGCAGTGTTCCGCCTTCTCCGCGTACGCCCTCTGTGACGAGAATCCCTCTGACACTGGGGGGCCAGACCATACCCGTCGGATGAAATTGTTGGCATTCCATATCAATCAGCGCGGCGCCTGCCTCTAAGGCAAGCATGACACCGTCGCCTGTACCTTCCCAAGAATTTGAAGTAATTTTCCAGCATTTTCCAATGCCTCCGGTCGCTAGAATAACGGCTTTGGCTTTAAAGACTACGAATTTGCCGGTTTCTCTCCAATAACCGAAGACCCCAGAAATTTTTTCTCGATCTTTGAGCAATTTTATGATGGTGCATTCCATGTAAACGTCAATGCCTTGATGAATCCCATGGTATTGAAGGGTTCGAATGATTTCGAGTCCGGTTCTGTCTCCTACATGGGCGAGTCTTGCATAGCGATGACCGCCAAAATCGCGCTGAAGAATTTTTCCATCTTTGGTGCGGTCAAAAAGGGCGCCCCAGGCTTCGAGTTCTCTCACGCGATCGGGCGCCTCCGTTGCATGCAGCTCGGCCATGCGCCAGTTATTGAGCATTTTCCCGCCGCGCATGGTGTCTCTGAAATGCACTTTCCAATTGTCTTCGGAGTAGACATTGCCCATGGCCGCTGCAATTCCGCCTTCAGCCATGACTGTGTGCGCCTTACCCAGAAGGGATTTACAAATGACGGCAACCCGCAGACCCTGGCTTGCAGCTTCAATGGCAGCTCTTAAACCTGCTCCACCGGCTTCAAAATACTTGATGCAAGCACATTGGCTATTTCAACGACTTCTTTGAGCAGAAACTTCGTTTCCTTGACATTGTTATGGTTTACTTCGGTTAGGATTTCTAACCAAAACTTTGATTCGTTTGCGGATTTAAGGGCGTGAGTAAAAAAATTGATAAAATCATTTTTCGAACTTGCAGCCCTTGCCTCAAAATAATTTGCCCCAATACTTGTACCGCTTCGCAAAAGTTGATTTGAGACAATTTGATAGATTTTTGTTTGAGGTAAGCCCTCGATATGGGTGATAAGTTTAAGAATATAAATCTTAATTCTATTCTTAAACTCACTTTTGAATTTTTCTTTTTCTAATTTTAAATTTTGCGTTGTCATTTTGATTTTCGATTTTTGGATTTTAGATTAGAAAAATCTCCAGTCCTTCCAGATTCCCATGGAAAGGAGTCGAACGTAAAGATCTGAAAACCCAACCCAACCCAAGCTAATCCACATGTAAAGCCCGTGTCTTTCATTCAAAATACTGACTTTTTTCCATAGAAAAGAGCGTTTGGGACATTGAGAGAAACAGTCCAAATTGCCGCCCACCAAATGGCGAAAGGCATGACAAGAAAAAGTATAAAGAGAAAGAAGCGTTGAATTTATTAGGAGAACCAAAGAGCCGATTCCAAAGCCGAATCTTCCAGAAAATATGAAACCATGAATGGCATCGAGCCACAAAACAGCCAGTTCTATCAAGGTGGTGTAGAGAAAGAAACGATGAAGGTTTTGAAAAATGAAAGGAACTTCTTTTTCTCCACTGTAATTTTTTCGTCTTTCTCCAACAGCACAAGCAGGGGGATCCCAGAAAAAAGTTCGATAGTAAACGCGACGGACGTAGTAGCAAGTTCCCCTAAATCCAAGTGGAGCCCAGATGGTTAAAAAGGCCGGAGAAAAGGGCCACCAGGCCGGATGAATCGGCCAGGAAAAAGGTGAATGATAATTCTGATATTCAAAATGTCCCTTTTGAAAAGCCGCCCAAGTAGCATAAATGACAAAGGCTAAAATGGCTAGACTGGAAGACAGAGGGGCCAGCCACCAAAGATCGGTTCTTAAAGTTAAGACAGAAGAATTATTTTGTGTTTTTGAAATATTCATGATCAATCACATTTAGAAAACGGCCCTCAAGCTATCATAAAGAAAGGAATGTCGTCAACGATGATGAATGGATTCCAGTATGAGACCAAAAATTTAGAGGTTTCGGGGAAAGAGTTTGAATATATTCATATTCGCAAAGATCTTTTTTGGGGTTATGAGCGGCAAAAAGGTTTTTTGATTGCTTCACCAGAAAAGGCGCTCGCGGATCAAATTTATCTTGTTTCGAAAGGGCTTCGTAAACTCGATTTTGACGAATTAGATCGGTCGTGTTTCAATCTAAGGTATTTTAAAAAAGTTGCGGCTAAGATTTCTTATGCTCCATTCCAAAAATGGGTTCAAAAATTATGCTGACTGAAGAGCAGCTTCAAAATCTTTCAAGACGGTTTCAAATCGATATTTTCTCGATTTTAAGAGAGTATCTTCAACTGCTTTTTTTGAAAATTTTTTATGAATTAAAAGGAAGTGAGAAGGTTTATTTTAAAGGAGGAACGGCTATTCATTTTCTTTATGGTTCATTCCGATTCTCAGAGGATTTAGATTTCACAATTTCCTCTCGGCTCATCCGTCTTCAAGATTTGCTGAAAGAGATGGTGGGTCGGATGTCCTATGAAATTCCAAGTCTTAAGCTTATCCAAAGGGATTCCCCTGAGGGAGGATTACATTAAAAGGAAAATGGAATGGTACAAGAAATCTTTTTCGATTTCTGATCTTGTGGACCGTGTGAATTTTTTTAAAGAAAAAAATATTAAAAGGGATCTTCAAAAATTTTTACCCAAAAATTACCGCCCTTTTTTGAAGGAATTAAAGGTGAAAACGCTTGCAAAATTAGATTTGATGATGCACGGCTAAATTTTTGTGAGCGCGATTTCATCTTTGATTTCGGTCAGGTTTATCCGATGGAGGGGTTGGAGGTTCGGGTAAACGGTCTCCTTTGTTGCTACCATCAAAAACCCCTGGTCTTTGATTCTTTCTATCTTCCAGACGATCTTGGATATTCTTTTTGGTTTCTTTTTGTGATATTCCAAGTTCATCTTTCCTTCGTTCGGTGGTTGGCCTAACTTCTTTCAAACGTTGAAGATCTTGCTCCACGGTTTTACTCACTCCCTTTTCTACCTGAATGTTTTCTTTATAGATATCTTTATGACTTTCTTCTAATCGACCTTTGATGGGAGGAATGTTTTTATTAGGCTCTTTTGAATTGTCTTCTAATCCCATTTCCATGCCATCCTTGAAATTGCAAAATTTGATGATTTGAGGGTTAGAAATGCATAAGTTACCGATGATATCTCCGAACGGTTTCATGGCCTCAAGCACTGTTTTCCCTCGAACTTCAAGAGAGGTGATGATGGAGCCATCTGAAAAATGTCGGATTTCAATTTGTTGGGCCCGCTGCACAATTTTTTCAAGGGCTGTTTTAATGGCCTCTTTTTGATCAAGATTTTCTAAATGGATGATTTCCTGTAAAGTTTTGAGCAATTGATTTCGGGCTTTTTCTTGCGCTTGTTTTAAAATGCTGATTCGAGTTTCTTCTCCAAATTTCAAATTGTATTCTGCCTCATTTAAAGGAAGAATACTCATTCCAAAATCCGCAAGGGCATGGTCACAGGAATTATTTAAATTGGCTAAATTAATTTCGCATTTAGCTTCGAAGCGGCCTTCTCGGTTTTGAGTGGAGCTAACGATGTTAGCTGAGGCCAGGACGTTATAAATTTTTGGAAGGAGGAAAGCATTTTCTTCCATTATTTGCCCTAGAGTTTGTCCTTCACGATCTGAAAGTTGTGAAATCATCTGGAGCAGTTTTTCGGTAGCTTGAATTTTTGCTTCTTCAGATGTTTCTCCTACTCCCAGGGCTTGAATCTGATGATCTTTTTCGTTTAACTTATCCTTGAATTTTTTAAAAGTCTCTTGAGGGAGAACGCCTTGACCCATTCCATCAATGTGAGCATTTTTCCATGGGGCGATTTTCATGCTCTGAAATTTTTGAATGATGGCGAGTACGTTTTCTTCTAGTAAACTGCTGATTCTGACTTTGTGATCAAGAACGGCCACGATCATTTCTTGAATCGTAGCATCAAAATTTACTGAGAAAACAGTCCCCTGAACTCCGGCTACGGCAACAGGCGTTGCCACGTTAAATTCAGTTTGGGCAGGGAGCTCGTCCAGTTTGGCCCAAAGCTCTCCCTGAAGTAAATTGAGACGGACTTCTTTTACGACGGAACCGTTCTTTTCAACCTCTTCGCCGAGTTTTTCGATTTTGACCCGTGCATTTTGTTTGACTCGGAAAAGATTTTTTTCGTCCAATTGAATGATGCAATAGCAATGAGCTCCTGTCAGGAGGGTGTCGGCAATAGAAACGGTGTCTCCAGCTTGAGCTTGTTTTTCAACTACCCCGGTCTCTATCTTGACTTGCCCTTGAAGGTCTTTGATTTTAGCTTGAAAAGATGCGTTCGCCAAAAAGGGGAAGAAGAGGTTGTTTACAAAGAGCGCTATCAACCATAAAGTTTTTTTCATTCTTTTTACCTTTCTTAAAACAGGATCTATAATCTTTTTAAAAATGAATGGGGCGAATTATAGCACTTTTTAAGGACTTTTCTTGCATTTTTTTTGTGAATTTTTGTTATGATTATTTTTATTCAATGGATAACAATAGTCCACAGTCGATAGTCGATGGTCGACAGCTTTGAAGGGATCGTTTATTTCTATGGACTGTGGACCGTGGACGTATAGATCACTTTTTGTTATTGGACCCTGATAACAAGAAAGCGAATTAAATCTAACAACTAACAGAATGGGGATTGATCTTAATGAAAGTTCTCGAAAGAAATTCTAAAGCTTTTAAGGAATGGGCTGTCGTGGTAGATGCTTTAGGACAGGGGCAGCAAGTGGTGATTTTTAGAAAAGGGGGGCTTGAGGAAGGATCGGGAGGTTTTGAGATTGAAAATCGGGAGTTCTTTCTTTTTCCGACCTATGAACATCAGAAAAGGCAAGAGCTAATCCCTTCCGTTCATTCTCGTCTAGAGGAAATCATTCTTCATCGACCTAAAGATCAATTTATTCATCTTCAGTATTATGCGACCATTCAATCTGTTTTTAAAATCACGGATGTGAAAGTTTTGAGGCCCTTAGAAGGACATCACATTTGGACCCAGTCCCTTTTAGAAGAGCGATTTTCTTGGGGGAAGAAAAAGGGTCTTTTCGCCCTTATTTTGAGGGTTTTTAAGCTGCCTCATGAAATTTCTCTTCCGAATCGGTCAGATTTTGGGGGATGCCGATCTTGGATCGATTTTGGGGAAAATTTTTCAACCGAGGGAGTTCCGGTATTGTCGAATCCAGAATTTCATCAGAAAAAACATACCATTGAAAAGCTTTTACAATGAATTCTTCCATGATCCAACCACCTGCCGATCCATAGAATGCGGATTAGATATCGTAAATAAGTAAGGAGAAGACATCATGATGATTATAATATTACCCAAGGACAGAGATAGGAAATGAGAACCGAGACGCAACAGCTTGAGCCAGATTGACCTGAAGACAAGGTCCCCGAAGGGGGAAACGTAGGCATACACTGACAGGTGTCTGCCGAGGCTTTCTGAAGGTCAAGATGGCCAAGATCTTGCGTCGAATTCCATTTTCCTATCTCTGTTCTTGGGTATTATATAGAGTTGGCTCTTCGTTCAACCCCTTGCTGTTGCTGCTTGGGACTAGTCCGAAAGAATTGGACCAAACTCTGGTGGTACAGCAAGTGGTGGGATCGAGCCAAAGAGAGAAAGAGAGGTGGTGGGATGATTCTTCATCAGCTTGAATTGGGTCCCATGCAGAATTTTGTCTATCTGATTGGATGCCCCGAGACACGTGAGGCGGTGGTGGTGGATCCCGGTTGGGAGCCTGATCAGATTCATCAGGCGCTTGAAAAAAAAGATTTAAAACTCAAAGGGATTCTGGCCACGCATTATCACTTTGATCATGTGAATGGGATCGAAGGTCTCCTGAAAAAGCAAGATGTCCCCGTTTATGTGAATGAACATGACGCCTTTGCACTTAAAAAATTGGATTCCAATCTTAAAAAGGTTAAAGGAGAAGACACCTTAAAAGTTGGAAATCTAAAGATTCGCTTTCTTCATACCCCTGGCCATACGCCAGGCTCGCAGTGTTTTTTAGTCGAGAATGCGCTAGTTTCCGGAGACACGCTTTTTATCAACTATTGCGGCCGTTGTGATTTGCCAGGAGGAAGCCCAGAAGAAATGTTTCAGAGTTTATCGAGACTGCGCCTGCTCAATGACGAAATCATTCTTTATCCTGGGCACAATTATGCTGATCAGACTACTGAGAGCTTGGGGAAACAGAAAAAAGATAATCCCTACCTTCAATGTGAATCGCTCCCTCTTTTCTTACGAGCGATGGGGCATTTGCTGGAGTAGAGGATCATGCCGAAGGGGGAAGTATCTTTTTTAGAGATCCCAAAAGAGGAAGAAGTCTGAATGAGTAGATTTAAATGAATGGGGATGTCTCTTGTTTTGACGGCTGTTATTATTTTGCTGGGCTTTTGGGGTTGGGACATATGAGGTTACTGGATTACAGCCGATGTTTTTATTCTGATTTTTTCTGTTGTCAATGGTCTGGTTTTACTAAGAAAGAATTGAGCAAGCAAATCTGATAGAGTTCAATATCCAAAAATGTTCTTTTATGAAAAGGGATTTTTATGGAAAAGGTTTTAAATTATGTTGATTCGCATCGAGGTGATTTTCTTTCCGCTTTAAGTGATTGCTTACGTATCCCCAGCATTAGTGTAAGCCCGAGCCATGTTCAAGAGGTGGCCCGATGTGCAAATTTTTTAGCCGGACGGTTAAAAAATTTAGGTTTAAAAAGTGTAAAGGTTTTTCCGACCGAACGTCACCCGATCGTTTATGGGGAATGGTTAGAAGCAGCTCTTAAGCCGACGGTTTTGGTTTATGGGCATTATGACGTTCAGCCCGTAGACCCTCTCAACGAGTGGGTGAATCCGCCTTTTGAGCCACAGGTTCGTAAGGGGGATCTTTATGCCCGAGGGGCCATTGATGATAAAGGACAGGTCTATATCCATTTATCAGCCATCGAGGCTTTTTTAAAAACTGAAGGACGATTGCCTGTCAATCTAAAAATTCTCTTAGAGGGAGAGGAAGAAATAGGCAGTCCCAATCTCGAAAAATTTTTAAAGACTCATCGGGATTTGCTCAAATCAGATTTCGTTATTATTTCTGATACGCCAATGCTTGATAAAGGAGTTCCTTCCATTTGTTATGGGCTTCGGGGCCTTTGCTATATGGAGCTAGAAGTGACAGGGCCTGTGCAAGACCTTCACTCGGGGATGTGGGGAGGAACTCTGGAAAATCCTGCGAATGCCCTGGCGGGTATTTTATCTCGTCTCAAAGGGAAAGACGGAAAAATTCTTATTCCAAATTTCTATAAAGAGGTTCAACCTTTATCCAAACATGAAAGAAAGATGTTGGCTCAGCTTCCTTTCTCTGAAAAGAAATTTCTAAAAATGATGGGTGTGAAGGAATTGATAGGGGAAAAGGGGTATACGACGTTTGAAAGGATGTGGGCCAGGCCGACGCTAGATATTAACGGAATTTTCGGAGGTTTTTCTGGAGAAGGGTCCAAGACCATTATTCCTGCGAAGGTGGGGGCTAAAGTGAGCATGCGTCTTGTGCCTAATCAAGATCCAAAGAAAATTGCCATTGCCTTTCAAAAATATATTAAAAAAATCTCCCCTCCTACGGTAAAGGTGAAGGTGATCAAGCACCATGGCTCTCAGGCCTTTCTTGAACGCCTCGATCATCCCGTTCTTGAAATTGCGTCGAGGGCATTAGAGACTGCCTTTGGAAAAAAGGCTCATTTCATTCGGGAAGGGGGGTCTATTCCATTTGTGAAGACAATTTCAGATATTATGAAAAAGCCATGCCTTCTTCTAGGGTTTGGGCTTCCTGATGAAAATGCCCATGCCCCCAATGAACGGCTGCATCTGGATAATTTTTATAAGGGTATTCTAAGTATGGTGGATTTGTATGATCGTTTGTCAAAGTAAGAGGATTTCCCCAAAAACAGTGATATAAAGTAATAGTTTAGCTCCGGGAACCGAGGCAATTTTTGATGGGGACGCTCGCCCCGACCAGCGATCGGGACGAGCTCGGTGAAGTCGTTCGCTCACCTCGACTATTCGTCGAGGTACCATGCTCGCGAACGACTTCAACGCCCCATCAAAAATCGCCTCGGTTCCCTTGAGGGAGAATGGGAGCTAAACTATTACGATATAAAAAGGATGCCTTTCGAGGAATATTAACATTTTATAAAATACTGTTTAAACGGTAAATTTTTATGTTTTAATCCATATTTTTCTTTAAAATATAGAAAAATAGTGTAATATACTGCTATGGCGGTATTAAACAATGAGTAGCATAGATAATTTCAAAAAAGAGATTAGCGAGTTGGTGCACCTGCACCGAAACAAAAGCTCGTTATCCCAGATAGCGCTTGCCCAGCTTGCAGGCGTAGGTAAAACGGTGATCTTTGACCTCGAGCACGGGAAAATGACGATTCGGTTGGATACTTTGTTGCGCGTTTTCGATGCTTTAAATATCGAGATTCGTTTTTATAGTCCGCTTCTGCAAGCCATGAAGGAAACGTAAGTATGAAAAAAGCTAAGATTTATTTCAATAGTCGTCCGTCTGGAATTCTGACCGAAGAGAACGGGCATTATGTTTTTAAGTACAGTAAAGATTACAAAGGCCCTTCCATTTCCAGGACCATGCCTCGTGAAAAAGAGCGGTTTGAATTTGAAGAGTTTCCGTCTTTCTTCGACGGGCTTCTTCCCGAGGGCGTGAACCTCGAAGCCTTTTTAAGGAGAACCAAAATTGACCGCAGGGATTATTTCGGGCAGCTTTTGGCTGTGGGACGTGATCTTGTCGGCGCCCTGACTGTGGAGAAAATGGCGTGAGCAAGACAAATATTTGCGCCATTACGTACAGAAATATTCCCGACGGGGAACACTATTCTTTGCAAGGATTGAAACTCCTTTCACCTGGACTCAAGAAGCTCGAACCGCTCCATCTCACGCTGGAAGAACAGCGTGAAGAAGCAGCGGCACGTGCAGGGAAAATGTCGATACAGGGAGTGCAGGTCAAGTTAAGCGTTAAGCTGGCTGTTTCGGTAGGTCGATTCAAAATAGTCGACTACGGCGGCACGTACATTTTAAAACCCGCTCCTGCGGGCTACCGTGAAGTGCCTGAAAATGAAGATCTGACCATGCGGCTGGCGGCGATTTCGGGTATCCAAGTGCCCGTGCACGGTTTGGTGTATGCCAAAGACGGAACGCGGACTTATTTCATCAAGCGTTTTGATCGCAGGAAAGGCAAAAAATACTATCTTGAAGACTTCGGTCAACTTCTTGGCTTGCCTAGAGAAGTTAAATACAATACCTCTATGGAAAATTTCGCCAAAACAGTCCAACAATACACGACTTTCCCGGCCCTGGAGTGTCGTGAATTCTTTCTGCGGACACTTTTTTGCTTTTTGACGGGCAATGAAGACATGCATGCCAAGAATTTCTCGTTGTTTTCGGCAGATAATCAGGTTTTTAAACTGGCCCCGGCTTATGATCTTTTAAACAGCACGATCGTGGCCTTAGGAAAATCAAAAGAAGAACTTGCCGTGCCGCTTGCTGGGAAAAAATCGAAATTGACTCGAGAAGACTTTTTGCAATATCTCGGAAGAGAACGGCTGAGCCTGAATGAAAGAACTGTTCAAAGCTGTCTCAAACAATTGCAAGACGCATTCCCCGAATGGAGGCGTCTGATCGAGAGGAGTTTTTTAAGCGAGGAAATGAAAAAGGCATATTCAGAATTATTTGTCGAACGACGGGCGCGATTAAAATTGTGACCCCCTTTTTAACCCGAATTTCTCATCACATTTCTACTCAGAGCGCCAATTCCGCCTCGTCTGCGTCGTCAAACTCGGTCGGCCCTGCTCAACGTACTGATGAGTACGCCTCACACGGCCTCGGTCGTCTTCCTCGCATCCAAAGCGGACTTGACGGTCTCGCTACGAAATCTGATGAGAAACCCGGGTTAACTGCGTTGCGTAACTTAAAAAGGAGGGCTTTATGTTTTTGAAGAACCACAAAGGATTTTTTTACGGAGAGGTATTTTTAATTTTCTTTTTTGTTTTTCAATTTGGGACAATCATAAGTTTTTCTCATCAAGCTTGTTGTGACGAACAGGTTCTGGTCTTGGGTGAACCTTTTCAACTTAAAGTAGGGGGAACCGTTGCTATATCATCTGAAAATCTTAAAGTTACTCTAAAAGGAATTCCTTCTGACTCTCGTTGCCCTGAAGGAGTTGAATGTGTTTGGGCAGGACAAGTAAAAGTTTTGGTTCACCTTGAAAAAGATGGGCAGGATTTAGGGGGGCATACGCTTCCTTTTCCGATCTTTCCAAAAAGTAAATCCCCTGAAATCGTGGGAGGATATTCTCTTCAAATTTTAAAAGTCGATCCTTATCCCAAAAGTGGGGATAAAATAGAACTTTCAGAGTATCAAGTGGATTTGGTTGTGAAAAAGGCTGCCGCCCTTGAGTGAGCAAATTGTGTTACAATAAAGATTGATGACAAATAAAGAGTTTTTAAAGAAATTGACCCATACCCAAGGGGATTTCATTCAGGAGTTTTTCCATCTTCTTGAAAAGGAAGATGCTTCCTTTTGCGTGATAGGGGGGCTAGCGGTTAATGCTTATGCTGAACCTGTGGTCAGTTTAGATCTTGATATTGTGATCGTTAGCCAGAAAATAGATGTTCTTATCCCTCAGCTCAAGAAAATATTTAAGTTAAAGATTTTTCCCAATAGCATCAACATTTCATCCGATCAATCGGACTTAAGAATTCAGATTCAACGAGATCCCAGATATCAATCCTTTATTCAGGGAGCCCAAGTCAAAGATGTTTTAGGTTATCGTTTTCCCGTAGCCTCTATTGAGGATGTCGTTCAGGGAAAAATTTGGGCGATTCAAGACCCAAATCGCAGGCCGAGCAAAAGGCAAAAAGACCTTGCAGATTTAATGAGATTGGTCGAAACCCAAAAAGAACTGATGCGATTGATTCCTGAAGAAATTCAGTCCTATCTCAATTTTCTTTCCTCATAACCTAAACTCAAAATCAAGTTTTGGATTTGGGTTAAACAATTCTTTTTAAAATCACCACCTTTCCCTCTTTTTGATAAATCGCTCGGAAATATTTTGAATTGTGAAGCGTATCAAAATTATAAGTGACTCCCCATTTTTTATTTAGAAAATTTCCATTATTTCCCATGTTTTGAGAAATGAAAAGATGAGTGGCCCCATAGCGTTTCATGAGGGAAATGGCTTCTTCAGGAATCGAAGTTGTATAAATTTTATAAACGTCTTTTGCAACAATATAGTTGTGCTGGCTGATGTAAGGTAGATGGACGTTTCTAAGTGGGAAAGCCATTCCTTCCAAGGCCTTGCCCCCTGAAAATCCTGAGAACATCTGTGCCCGGTAATAATCTGCAATGATTCGGTCGGTCGGTTTGGAATGGGTTCTGAACCACTGGGCGGCCTCAATCTCGTCTATGGTAAAGCCGGCATTCTTAATTCTTCGTTCGAAGTTATAGATGAAATGCATGTCAGCGAACATCAAAATGAAGATGAGAGGAATGATCGACATAAAAATTGCTCTTTTCCCTCCTAATTTTTTTAAAGTTTGAGAACTTATGATGCCAAAGCCAAAGGCGAGGGGTTGGGCGAGGAAGCAAAAAAATCGAAACCCCTCGAGAGGTTTAAAAAGGGTGGACCAAGATAAATCAACTCTCCCAAGAAGTTTAAGAATATGCTCATTTTGAGTTTCTAAAAGGGGAAGAAAAGCCCAGATCAGGGGAAGCCAGTTCCAGGTTGTATCCTCTTTTTTTCGAGAAAACATTTTAATGAAGAGAAGGGTGAGAAAATAAATTCCTACAATTCCCGCAACCATCCCATAATCCATGAGTTGTTTGGTGGGAATGTGGTTGGCGCTTGAGGTTGTGATGGACTGAGTCCACCACCAGTAAAGATGCTGGGGTCCCCACCATCCTACGGTCAGAATTTGAGAAAGACCCAATGCTAGAAGAAGATCAAAAAAAATCCGGGGTCGGGTCATTTTTTTAAAGAGTAGACCTAAAGTAATTGGGAAAAGAAAGCAGGGAATAAGAAAGAAAGAGAGATGGACAAAAAAACAAAGAGCCAACAATCCTCCCACGAGTAAAATGCGCAAATATTTTGAGACTTTTCGGACCTCCTCACTTTGATAACGCAAGGCATGTTTAATCCAAATGAGGAGAATCAAGGGAATCATCAAAAGAGTAAAGGACTGAGGATCTGAAATTCCACTCCAGAAAACGAACGAAGGGGTTAAGGCTAAAAAGAGTGTGGCCAAAAATGCAACTTTTCTTCCCATGAGAAAACGGGAGAAAAAGTAAAATCCTAAAGGTACGAAGGATTCAAGAAAGGGAATGATTCTTGAAGAAACCGTTGAAAGATCCCAACCAGAGATTTTTGAGAGCCAGACAAAAATATAAAGACTAAAAGGGGGATACCAAAAAGGGACTTTTCCATTTTGGGTTAAGGGCACGGATTGTGAGTTCTGCGCTGGATGATCTGTTTTATGCAGGGGAGAGGCGGAACTATTTCCTCCATAAGCCTCGTAGCGGATATCGTCCTGGGGTAGATGTCCATGGTCCATTAGATTTTGAGCCATACACAGGCGATACCAGATATCTGCTTCAAAAGTCAGGAGATGCGGATCTTGGTCTAGTCGGGGCAAGAGACGAAAATAAAGTCCGGATCCATAGATGAGAATTAAAAAAAAGGTTTCGGTTACAATTTTTAAAACTTTTCGATTCATCACTCCATTATAAACATAATCTAATTTTAGTTGTATTTTTTCAGTTTTCCGACCTCTTTTTTATTAAAGCTAATAAATTCGTTGTCTGTTTTAAATCAATAAATCAATGAACGTCCCCTAAAACTTACGAAAGTCCCTGCATCAGTTTGATGAGGGGAAGAAACATCGCAATCACGATAAATCCAACGATGACAGCCAAGGTAACAATGAGAAGGGGTTCTAAGACCGAGGTGAGCCCTTGGACGGTGACATCAATCTCTTCATCGTAGGTATCGGCAATTTTGACCAACATTTCTGCAAGATTTCCTGTTTGTTCCCCAACATCGATCATTCCGGTCACCATGGGCGGAAATACCCGGCTCTCTCGAAGGGGGCCTACAATGGATTCCCCCTCCCGAATGCTGTCATGCACCAAGGTGACGGCTTTGACCACCACTTCATTGCCGATGGTATCTCGAACAATGGTCAGTGCCTTTAGGATGGGAACGCCACTTGAAATCAATGTTCCAAGGGTTCTTGAAAATCGGGCAATAGCAATTTTTCGAATAATCTCTCCGAAAATGGGTAGATGTAATTTAGTTTGATCTAATCGAAATTTTCCTTTCTGCGTTCGATTGACCAATTTTAAAATGGTGATGAGAAGAGAAAAGGCCAAGATAAAAAGATACCAGCGTCTCTTTGTGAAATCGCTGATGCCAATCATGATCTTGGTCAGAGTGGGAAGATCAATGTCCAGTTCGAGAAAGATGTCTGCAAATTTTGGAATGATGACGGTCACAAGAAAGGTCACAATTGCAAAAGCAAAGATAAGAACGAGGGTGGGGTAAATCATGGCTGACTTAATTTTGGCTTTCAGGCGTTGGCTTTTCTCCATGAATTCTGCTAGCCGGTTCAAAACCTCATCAAGAATACCCCCCGCTTCTCCTGCACGCACCATGCTCGAATAAAGTTTTGAAAAGGTCTTCGGGTGTCTTCCGAGGGATTCTGAAAATGTACTTCCTCCTTCGACAGAATCGGCCAAAGACCTGATCAGGTCTTTGAAGGTCTTATTTTTTTCCTGCTCTGTCAAAAGGTGAAGACATTTTAGAATAGGAAGACCCGCATCGATTAAGACCGCCAGTTGACGGGTGAAAAGGGTGAGTGCCTTGGGTCGGATCTTTCCCCTGAATAGTTTTTTTAAGAATGAAGGTCGTCCCTCTTTTTCTTGGGTTTGAGGGGCGAGGCTCATGGATTCAGGAGCCACAGACTCTGAGGCTTCGGTTACGTTGAGAGGATAGAGACCCTTACCTCTTAATAGGTTAATGGCATTTAAGGTGTTATCGGCACTCAAAGATCCTTTGAGCTGTTTACCTTCTGCATTGGTGGCAACATAGTTGAATTTTGGCATTATGTTTCCTTTGCAATTTCTTCAAAAGTTGTGATTCCATCATAGAGCTTAAGAAGTGCATCTTCCCTCAAGGTGCGCATTCCGGTCTCGCGAGCTTTTTGTTTAATGAGAGAAGAAGGAGCTCTCTCTAAAATAAGTTCTCGAATCGGTTCAGAAATTCTTAATATCTCAAAAATAGCCGATCGGCCCTTGTAACCGGTGTTGTTACATTTTGAACATCCCTGTCCTCGATAAAATGTAATGCCTTCGATGTCCTTTTGAGAAAGATGCAATTGCTCGAGTAAATCTAGAGAAAGGGTGACGGGTTCCTTACATTCTGTGCAGACCTTGCGGACCAAACGCTGGGCAACAGCGGCGATCAAGGTTGAACTAATCAAAAAGGGTTCTGCCCCCATATCGGTCAAACGTGCAATGCACCCTGCGGCATCATTGGTGTGAAGGGTTGTAAAGACCAAATGACCTGTTAAGGAGGCCTGGATGGCAATTTGAGCGGTTTCAAGGTCTCTGATTTCTCCCACCATGATTCGGTCAGGGTCTTGCCGTAAAATGCTTCTCAGGCATCGGGCGAAGGTAAGGCCAATTTCGCTTTTGATGGCAATTTGCATGATTCCATCAATTTCATATTCGATCGGGTCTTCGGTCGTAATGATTTTGGCATCAATGGTATTAATTTTTTTAAGAGATGAATAGAGTGTGGTTGTTTTTCCTGAACCGGTAGGACCTGTGACAATGATAATGCCATTGGGCTTTTCAATCATTTCTTCCATAATCTTTAAATGGTCTTCGGCCAGGCCCAATTGACTCAGTTCAAGTGAGACGACCGTTTTATCCAAGACTCTCATCACAACGCTTTCACCAAATTGAGTGGGAAGGGTTGAAACTCTTAGATCGATATGGCGACCCGCGATATTCAATTGGATACGGCCGTCTTGAGGAAGGCGCCTTTCCGCGATGTTCATATCCGCCATGACTTTAATTCTGGAGGTAAGGGCCAAGGCAAGCCGTTTGGGGGGAGGGACCATTTCATACAAGGTTCCATCCACACGATAACGCACTTTGAACTCTGTTTCGAAAGGCTCAAAATGGATATCACTCGCCCGGTCTTTAATAGCTTGAATCAATATCAGATTAAGGAGTTTAACGACAGGGGCTTCCCGAGCCAATTCTTTGAGGTTCCCAACATCCAGCGTCTCTGTGTCGCTGAGATCCTCTCCCAAGGAAAGTTCGGTTTGCATTTCTCCCAGTAAACTTTCAATCGATTCATCCGCTTGGCCATAATATTTATCGATGGCATAGACCATATCTTCTTCATTGCTCATGGCCCCCTTAATCTCATATCCCAGAAGAAATCGTAGATCGTCTAAAACATCTGGGTTGAGGGGGTCCGCCATGGCAATGGTCAGAAGTCCTTCTTTAAGTCTCAAGGGGACAATGCCATACAGTTTGGCCGTCGATGAATTGACACTTTTGATAACCTCCGGAGGAATCTCCATCTCCCTTAAGGAGACCTTTTCCATGTCAAGTTGCTCACCTAAGGCTGATAAAATCTCATCTTCAGAGAGAAATCCAAAATTAATAAGAACATGGCCCAGAGACTTTCCTGTGCGTAAATGTTCTTCATGAGCTTCATCCAATTGCTGTTGGGTGACCAGCCCTTTCTCTAGAAGAATGCGATCTAAATAACTTAAATGAAAATGTTCATTCATCTTATCTTTGCTCGTCCTTGTCCTTTGGCCTCTTCTTCAAATTTTTCGCGGATTTGATCTAAGAAATAGGCTTTGGAAATCATGCTATCATAGCTGATGAGTTTTCGTTGATAAAGTTGAGCCAGGTGAGCATCCATTGTGATCATGCCATATTTTGCTCCTGTTTGAATATCTGACGTAATGCGATAGGTTTTATTATCCCGAATGAGGTTTTTAATAGAGGGGGTTACAGTCATAATTTCAAAAGCAGCCACTCTTCCTTTCCCGTCCATTTTAGGTAAAAGCAATTGAGAAATCACAGCCTCGAGAGAAGAAGATAACTGGGCTCGAATCTGTTCTTGCTGGTTGACTGGAAAGGCATCGATGATTCGATTGACGGTTTGAGCGGCCCCTGTGGTGTGAAGGGTTGCAAAGACTAAATGTCCGGTTTCAGCCGCTGTAATGGCTGCTTCCATCGTTTGTAAATCCCTCATTTCTCCAATGAGAATTACATCGGGATCCATTCTCAAACCCCGCACAATGGCCTCTAAAAAGGTAGGGACATCGACTCCCACCTCTCTTTGAGTCACCAAGCTTTTCTTATGTTGATGATAATATTCAATGGGGTCTTCGACCGTCAGAATATGAACACCCCTTTCCAGATTGATGCTATCAATCATAGAGGCCAGTGTGGTTGTTTTCCCTGACCCTGTTGGACCTGTGACGAGAACAAGACCCCGAGGTTTATAAAGAAGTTCTTTGATCATGGGATTAAATCCAATTTCCTCAAGGCTTAATATTCTGGAGGGAATGACGCGAAGTGCCATGCCATAAAATCCCTTCTGACGATAGATGCTGACACGAAATCGGGCCTTTTCTCCAAAGGCGAATCCAAAATCAGCGCCTCCATTTTTCCTCAGTTTTTCTAAGTGATCCTCTGAGGCAACACCTCGAATGAGCCTTTCAGTATCCTCCGGTAGAAGCGGGTCTGTTTCCAAAGGAACCAGAATACCATGAAGACGAATATAGGGTGGGGTTCCTACCATCAAATGAAGATCGGAGGCATTTTCATCAATCACAATATTTAATAAATCAGTCATTTCCATAAAACCCCCCTTTTAAATTTCGGATTTCGGATCTCGGATCTCGAATTTCGAATTGAACAAATCCATACATTTAAAAATACGAAATCCAAAATCCGAGATCCGAAATAGTTTCATTCCTCATCTCCAGCTGTAATGCGGTAAACCTCTTCTAAAGTGGTAAGGCCCGCTAAAATCTTTTGGATGCCATCTTCCCTTAAGGTCCTCATTCCAATCTCTCGGCCGCGTTTTCTAATTTCTGAGCTCGGGGCTTTTTGATAAATCAACTGGCGAAGGCTATCATCCATCGTCAAAAGTTCCATGATTCCAATCCGACCCCGGTAGCCTACCCCACTACAGTTTTGACAGCCTTTGGGACGATAGAAATGGGCGTCTTTCAATTTTTCAGGTGGAATTTTAATGAGCTTTAAATGAGCTCGAGGAGGGTCAAAGAGCTCTTTACATTTAGGACACAGAACGCGAATGAGCCTTTGAGCCAAAACCCCCATCAGGCTTGAGGCGACCAGAAATGGCTTAATTCCTTGATCAGCGAGACGAGTGACCGCCCCAGGCGCATCATTGGTATGAAGGGTACTAAAAACCAGATGACCTGTCAGGGCTGCGTGAACAGCGATCTCAGCTGTTTCATGATCCCTGATTTCTCCAATCATAATCACATTGGGGGCCTGTCTTAAAATAGACCTGAGGACATTTGCAAAAGAAAGCCCGATCATTTCGTTCACCTGAACCTGATTGACGCCTGAGAGCTGGTATTCGACGGGATCTTCGACGGTAATGATTTTGCGATCAGGCCGGTTAATAGAGTTCAAACAGGCATAAAGGGTTGTTGTCTTTCCACTGCCGGTAGGACCGGTAATGAGAAGAATGCCATTGGGTTGGCGGATCAGTTGTTCAAATCTTTTTTCATCGTCAGAAACGAAACCCAGTTGACCCAGTCCCAGCAAAAGATTTGTTTTATCCAGAAGTCGCATCACAATGCTTTCCCCGTGATTAGAAGGGATGGTTGAGACTCTCAAATCAATTTGTTTCCCCATCAGACTCATCTTGATGCGGCCATCTTGGGGAAGGCGTCGTTCTGCAATACTCATGTTGGCCATGATTTTAATGCGTGAAAGGATAGAGGGCTGAAGTCGCTTCGGAGGACTTTGAACTTCTTGTAAAACCCCATCAATGCGGTAGCGAACTCGAAATTTTCTTTCAAGCGGTTCCAAATGAATGTCGCTGGCCCTATTTTTAAAAGCTTCTAAAACCAGAAGGTTCACCAATTTTACAATAGGGGCATCCGGATCCTCTTCCCCTTCCTCAGGGGAAGCATCTTTATCCAGAAAGCTAATTTCTGTATCCTTAAATTCGTTCAGCATTGCATCAACGGTTTCTTCAGAGACCCCATAATACTGGTTCAAGGCTTTTTCAAAATCTTCAGGATCTGCCAGAACGCTGACAATATTTTTTCTTAAGAGATAATGAAGATTATCAATCGCCTCAATATCAAAAGGGTCTAAGACGGCAACCTTGATGGTGTCGTCGAGCGCTTCTAGAGGGATGACTTTATAGCGGCGTGCGACAGAGGGGTCGAGAAGGTGAAGGATTTCTTTAGTAATTTCATGTTTTTGAAAGTTAAAAATTTCTAGTCCAAGTTCTTTGGCGACCAACTCTAGGATATGTTTTTTTTGGACAAATCCCATTTCGCAAAGTGCGTCTAAAAGGGTTTTCTTAACAATTTTTGAAAACTCTTGAGCCTTTTGAATCTCTTCAAGTGAAATGAGTCCTTCTTTTGATAAAAGATCCATTACTTGGGACTCGTTTTTGAACATTTAAATCTCCATAATGAATGAAAAACAATTAAAAGTTAAAAATTAAAAATGGAAAATAATGATGAAAATAACGTTCAGCTAACTCTTCGTCAAGATGAAACCGTGCTTTCATTTTCCCTCTTTGCAATTTCCAAGAGATTTTCCTTTGAGAAAATCTTAAAATCAACTTGGGTGAGTTGATGAGCTAATTTTGTTTTGTGAAAACGATTTTGAAGATCATCGGTTAAATTTTTTTCCATTTTTTTGGAAAGATCAGTCCATTTACATTCGGCTACTAAATGTCGTTGATTTTCTTTTTGAAAAGAAACCAGATCTAGTTCTACATCATCTTCCCAATAGCGGGCTCCTCCATAGGATTGGCGGCAGAAAATTTCCCATTGTTTAGAGGTGTGAAGATGAATGAGGTTCTTTTTTTCCTGCAAGCGGATTTGATTCCATCTGCCTCTGGCAGGAAGATAGGTTCCGTAATAAAAGGACAGGACGGGATCTTGGATGCTATAAAGAACCTTTTTTGTTGTTCGAACCGACTCCCCGAAAGGTAACTCTCTTGAAATAAGATTTACATCTAGTAAAAGGGCAAGGGGTCTGGAAAGATTTCCATGAACGGTTCCAATTCTAGCGCCAATTTCACTAGGTTTTGACACCCCTCGTCCAACGAGATCTAGAATGGCTTTGGGAATCGTTCCCGTGATGCCTTCATCCTGGATTAAATGCTTTGGCTCTTCTGAAAGAATGGCCGCAGGTTCAAAATAAAGCATTTCCGCTTGGTCAATCGGGGATCCTTTTGACATGAGTTTCCAGTAATGGGGAACTCCTCCCACTAGCGAGTAGCGCTCAAAGGAAGTCGGATCATGAAGGGGATAGTTTAAAGCCTTACAAAACCAGCGAAAGGGCATCGGCTCTAAATGAATGTGAAGAGAAGCACGGCCATAGAGAGGGGAAGCCTGATTTAGAAATTGAGTATAGAGCATGGATTGGGAAGATCCAGATACCCATAGAAAGGTTTTTTTATGGGGGAGTTCATGATCAATCCATTTTTGCAAGAGACTTGCAAGGCTAGGATCGCTCTCGATCCAGTATGGAAATTCGTCGAAGACCAATATATTTGGGAGAGTTTCCTTTGAAAGAAGAGTAAAAAATTCATTCCATGTCTTAGGAATTATTTGGCGAAAGAGAGGAAACTGAGATTTCATTTCTTCTGTTAGGTGAAGCAACTGCTGCTGAGGTTCTCCTTCAACCGCTTGATGGTAGAATCCTTGTTCTTCTTCGCATAGCTTGACCAGAAAGGCGCTTTTTCCAATTCTCCGTCGCCCGGTGATATAGCCAAAGCCTGTTTGGTGGGCGAAGCGTTTGGCTTTTAAAAACTCTTGTTCTCTATCCCAGAAGTTGTTCATAAATTATTATGCTTTAAAAACATGATGTTTGTAAAGCATTATGTTTTATAAACATCATATTTAAACTTTTGTCTATCGCGAGAGAATTCTTCTCATGCAGTCTCCGGTATTGTCTGCATGATCCGCAATCTCTCCCACTTGCTTGATCACGGTCATCAAAAAATAAATGTTCATGGGGTTCATTTGACTTTCGATCGAAAAAAGTTTTTCTAGGAAAGCCTGCTGGAGGGAATCGGTTTCCCATTCTTTTTTTTGCACCGCTTCAATGAGATCGTGAATTTCACGAATCATTTTTTCTGAAGAATCTTCTTCCAGGCGGATCAATTTTTCACTGGCTTGAGAGATGAGGATAAAAACTGTTGAGACCTCTGTGACCATCTGACTTAACAGGCTTCCAAATTCCTTAGGGATTTCCGTTTTTCGAACGGCCAGGAGGAGAGCCACTTCTTCGCACGCATCTGCAATGTTATCCTGCTCCTTAAGGAGGGCTAAAATATCTGCTCTATGGATGGAAGTAAAGAGGCTTTTTGAAAGCTGATCACGGATTCTTTTCTTGATTTCATCTGCGGTATGTTCTTCTTTCGAAATTTCTTTTGCAATTGATTTAATCTCATCCTGGTGTCCCTCGAGAACGGCCTTCATCAAAGGAGTCAGGAGTTCAACACAATCTTTTACCTTAAGCATATGCTCTCGCAAAGGCCCCAGCGGAGAACGTCCGAATAAACCTCCTAGAATTTTCACTTGTAAATCTCCTGTTCTTATAACCCCTCCAACTTCCCTTATTCTAAGGGGAGAGCTCCCCTCTTATTATAAGAGGGGAGGGGGGAGTTATTTCATATTCCGATCACCTTTATAAAATTAATGGCATGATCCACGATCCGGTCCAGATCCGTGATCAAATCAAGATAAATAGCGCTGGTTGCAATGGTCTCCCGAATCTCTTTTCTCAGCCTTTCCAGGTGAGAAAGGTGGAGTCGGGTCTTCCACTTTTTTGCTTCTTCACATTCCATGAATATTTCATGGGCGAGCCCTTGATCTTGCTTGATAAAGGCCGCAAATGATTCCCGAAACAAATTATAAACCATTCGATGAAATTCTTCCAGTTCCCCCTGTCCTTCCAAAGAGAATTCTAAATCTTTTCGAATTTTTTTACGAGCAAGTTCTGCAAGGTCTTTACTGATGAGGTCCCCCACATGTTCTAATTGATCCATGGCATAAAGCAGTCTTAATTCATGTTCGGTTGCCTCCGTTCCAAATTTTGTAGTCACTTTTTGAATCAAAAAGCGTGTTAATTCAAAATTAAGAAGATCTACTTCTTCATCGGCATCGACAATTTTTCTTAATATTTTTGGATCATTATCACGAAAAAGAGCGATGAGTTCAAAAATCATTTTCTCCACTCGATCGCCCATTTCAGAAACTCCTTTTTCAACTCCAGCCATACCCTCTTCACTTAAATTAAATGGTTCTTTTTTTGAAGGGGCATGAATGAGACGAGATAAGAGCCGAGCAGCCCATTTTGTTCCGGGAAGTAAGACAATCGAAGTGATGACATTAAAAAGAACATGGGCATTGGCAACAAATCGGGCTTGGACTCCTCCTTTTTCCCAAAAAAATTCAGTAAAAATTAAAACACATTTTTCGAACCATGAAAGGAAAGGAAGAATCATAAGGACGCCTACTATTTTCATTGAAAAATGTCCTAAAGAAAGCCGCCAGGCATTGGGCCCTCGTCCCGGGCTCGCCATCAGTGCAGTGACGCAGGTTCCTACATTGGCGCCTAGCATGGGTGGAATAGATGAAGAAAAAGACCAGGCGCCTTGGTTGACCAGCGTCATCACAATCACAATGGTTGCTGCGCTTGAATGGACTAAAGCGGTGAGAAATGCCCCGGCAAGAAAGCCCATCCAAAAAGAACTTCCTAAAAGGGATAAGCTCCCTTCAATCCAGGGGGTATCCTTTAAAAGTTGGACCGCTTGATTCATGAGTCCCATCCCGTAAAAAAGGAGGCTAAATCCAACCAGCCCCAGGGCGAAGGACTTCCATCGATCGCTCTCGAGCGACTTCATTCCCAAAAATCCAAGAGCCAAGGTTGCTAAAGCAACGCCTGTCCAATCAAAGGCAAGAACTTGAATGGTGAGTGTTGTCCCAATGTTAGCGCCCAGGAGCATGGTGAGTGCCTGGTCCAGATTGAGGAGAGAGCTGTTGACAAAACTGATGAGCATGACCGAGATAGCGCTGGAGGATTGAAGTGTGATGGTTGCAATAGCTCCCAAGAAAAGGGCCCGCAGCCGATGGCGGCTCATCAAATTCAAAATCACACGTAATTTTTGTGCTGCAACTTTTTGCAGGCCCTCACTGACAAGATCCATCCCATAGAGAAAAAGGGATAGTCCTCCAATCAGTTTTAGAATAGGAAGAGTCATAGTTATAATTTAAAATTCAAAAGCCAAAATGCAAAATGACATATTAAAATCCAAAATTTCTAATGCTATTGCAAGGGAAACATTTTAAGTTTTTCATTGTCATTTTGATTTTTGATATTTGATTTTTGGATTTTCATTCCTGGATTTACATCCAGCGGCTCTCCAGGAAGCCCGGCCTGATGATAAGCATAGGCCAGTCCTGCAATCATCGCTCCATTATCTGTGCACATTTTCCGAGAGGGAAGCGAGAGTTGAAAACCTTCGGCTTTAGAGAGTTCTTGAAGCCGTTCCCTTAGCCTTGAGTTGGCTGCAACGCCTCCTCCAATCGCCAGCCGATGACATCCTGTTTTTTTAAGGGCCCTGAGACATTTTTCAGTGAGAACTTCGACCACAGTTTCTTGAAAACTTGCAGCTAAATCTTGGGTGCGTTCTTTATCCCATTTGGCAAAAGTCTTTTTTTGTGCCCCATATCCTTTGACAAGATAGAGCACAGCTGTTTTAAGTCCGCTGAAACTAAAATCTAAAGAGGATTTTGAAAGCATCGGTCTTGGAAATCGAAAGGCTTTAGAATTTCCATTTTTTGCCAATTGATCTATCACGGGCCCTCCGGGATATCCCAGTCCTAAAAGTTTTGCAACCTTGTCGTAGGCCTCTCCAGCTGCATCATCAAAAGTTTTTCCTAAGACCTCATATTGTCCGAGTTTCTTAACCCAAACCAGTTCGGTATGTCCCCCTGAAACGATCAAACTCACCAGTGGAAAATCCATGGTTTCGTCTTCTAAAAATGAAGCATAAAGATGCGCCTCAAGATGGTTAATTCCCATGAGTGGTTTTTTTAAAATAGTACTAATCGTTTTGGCAAAAGTAACGCCGATTAAAAGGGCTCCCACCAAGCCCGGTCCGGTTGTCACCGCCATTAAATCAATTTGAGAAAGTGTCTGATGGGCCTCTCTTAAACTTTCTTCAACAACAGATCTGATGATTTCCACATGACGTCGAGAGGCCAATTCAGGAACGACGCCTCCATAGGCATGATGCAAGTCCCATTGACTCGAAATCACATTGGAGAGAATTTTTGGTTGATTCATTCCCCCTTCCAGCACACAAGCCGCTGTTTCATCACAAGAAGTTTCAATGCCAAGGACGAGCATATAAAGACAGTTCAAAGTTTAAGGTTTAAAGTTTAAAGCTCAAAGTTTAAAGGGAAAACCCTGCTTGTAAGTCTTTAAACTTTAAACTTTAAACTTTGAACTTTGAACCGTTTTTCAAAAGATCAATCGCTATTTGAATTTGAGAATCCCGTAAGAGAGGACGCGGTGCGTTTTTTTCAGATTCTTTTTTTTGTTCGTTTTTTAAAGCGATGACATCTTCTTGAGAGAGTTCAACCACCACATCAGGAATAATTCCTTTATCCTGAATCTGGCGCCCGAGCGGGGTGTAGTATCTTGCGGTCGTCAGTTTTACGGCTGAGCCATCGGATAAAGGGATCACCGTCTGGACCGATCCTTTTCCAAAGGTTTTTTCGCCGACAACCCGTCCTCTTTTCAAGTCTTGAATGGCTCCTGCTACAATTTCTGAAGCGCTGGCGCTCCCCCCATTGACAAGGACCATGCAGGGAACATCCGTTATGGAATCCAATCTAGACTTGAAAATGAGATTCTGAGTGGGCTGGCGTCCCCGGGTTGAAACAATTAAATTACCTTTTTTTACCAATCGCTCCATCACTTCAACCGCCGATTGCAAAAGCCCTCCAGGATTATTTCTTAAATCAATGATCAGTCCCTTGAGTCCTTCTTTTTGAAATTGCTGAATCTCTGTCTCGAAATCCTTAGGCGAACGCTCTTGAAATTCTGAAATACGAATATATCCAATTCCTTCTTCTAACATTTCTGAGCGGGTGATGCTTTGAATTTCAACCATTGCACGCTCCATCTCACATTCGATGGTTTTCTTTTCCCTTCCTCTTAAAAGGATGAGTTTGACCGTGCTTCCTAATTTTCCGCGGAGTTTTTTGACAGCTTCGTCAAGATTCAACTTTTTAACGGGTTCTCCGTCAATGGCCATAATCCGGTCGTTGGGAAGAATGCCAGCCCGAAAAGCGGGCGTTCCGTCAAGCGCAGCAATCACAACTAAAAAACCTTTTTTAAAAGTGAGTTCCAGCCCTACCCCTGCAAATTTTCCTCCCGTCTCCACTTTCATTTCTGCGTAGGCTTCAGGATCTAGAAATTGACTGTGGGGATCAAGAGTATTCAGCATTCCCTTCAATGCGCCATAAATCAGTTTTTTGGGTTCTACTTCGTCTACATAATCTCTTTGAATGAGGGCAAGCCCCCGGGTGAATAAATCCAAACTATCATAGACATCTTTTGAAATTTGATGTTCAGGGAGTGCCGTAAGGGAGAAGGAAATAATAAGGGTCCCTAAAAGGCCAAAAATCCATTTTTCTTTTTTCATTGAGAAGTGACAGGTTGTTTTTTGCTGGACGGATTTAGTTCATTTTTAAAATAGGCAATCGTTTTTTGAAGCCCTTCTTCAAGGGGAACTTCCGGACTCCAACCCAGATGATGTTTTGCCTTTTCAATATTCGGCTGGCGTACATGAGGATCATCTTTAGGAAGAGGTTCGAAAACGATAGGGGCTTGACTCCCCACCAGTTTTTTAATCAAATGGGCAAATTCAAGAACCGTCATCTCGTTGGGGTTTCCAATGTTGACGGGTTCATTTAATTTTGAAAGTGCCAAGGCATAAATTCCTCGCACCAAATCCGAAACATAACAAAAACTCCGCGTTTGCTGACCATCTCCATACACAGTCATGGGCTGATTTTGAAGGGCCTGGCTGATAAAATTAGGAACGACACGGCCATCTTGCAGACGCATTCGAGGCCCAAATGTATTAAAAATTCTTACAATTTTTACATCCAAACCATGATAATGATGATAGGCCATACTCATGGCTTCTGCAAAACGTTTGGCTTCATCATAAACCCCACGCGGGCCTACCGGATTGACATTTCCCCAATAATCTTCTTTTTGAGGATGGATTAAGGGATCTCCATACACTTCTGAAGTAGAGGCCAGGACGAAAGCGGCTCCTTTTGCTTTGGCCAGTCCAAGCGTTTTATGGGTTCCGAGTGCTCCAACTTTCAGCGTCTGAATGGGATAATCTAAATAATCTTTGGGACTTGCCGGAGATGCAAAATGGAAAATGATATTGACAGGTCCTTCGACAAAAAGATATTCCGTCACATCGCATTTATAAAATTTAAACCATTCGTTCCCTAGCAAATGCTCAATGTTTCTTGTATTTCCTGTGAGTAAATTGTCAAGGCAAAGGACGCGATGCCCTTTTTGCAAAAGAAAATCACATAGATGAGATGCTAAAAAACCTGCTCCGCCTGTCACTAAACATGTTTTCATTCTGCCCTCTGTTTTCGGTCACCTGTCGCCGGTCTCCTGTTTCCTGTCTTCTGTTTTCCAACTTGAGGTATTATAATAGAATTACCGTGACTGAAAAAGGAATAGTTCTAGCATTCGATGAAAATACGATGAAGGCCAAGGTAGAACTTGATCATCCTTCGAGCTCGATCAGCAATTTTCCGGAATGTCTAGAAGCTTCTTGTAAAGAAATTTTGAAAAAAAATGATGAGGTGATGATTTTTTTGAGTCCTCCTCATCCTCTTCAAACAAAACCATGGGAACTTATCTTTTCGATGATCATTTTCATGATCGGTCTTTTCTCTGGAAAATTTCTTTTAGGATTTGTAGTCTCACTCATGATTCTGACGGTTCCTTTTTTTAAAGGGCATCGTTCGCATTTTTCTTACTTGCCTTTGGCGATAAAAATAACATGAAAAAGCTCACACTCAATTTTGTCGAAGGGCTCGCTCTCTCAACCGGTCAATTTCTTTTGAAAAATCTTTCAAAACTGAAAAGAGGACAAATTCATTTTAAGGGAAAGAATGATTATGTGACCGACATCGATCGTGGGTCAGAAAAGAAAATTGTCGCAGCCATTCGCCGTCATTTTCCAGATCATGCAATCATGGCTGAAGAATCTTATGCGAAAGCAAAAAGAAATTTTCATAAACCACTCTGGATTATTGACCCTTTAGATGGAACGACCAATTTTATTCATGGGCTTCCTGTTTTTGCTGTTTCGATCGGCGTTTGGATTGAAGGGAAAATAATTTTGGGAGTGGTTTTCGATCCCAATCGAAATGAGCTTTTTAGCGCTGAGCGTGGCAAGGGGGCCTTCCTTAATCATCAACGAATCCACGTTTCTCAAACGAAAAAATTAAAAGAAACCCTTTTAGCGACAGGATTTCCTTTTCGATCAGAAGAGGTTTTAGATGATTATTTAAAAATTTTTAAAGCTCTTTGCCCCCAAGTGAGTGGGATTCGAAGAGGAGGGTCTGCCGCCCTTGACCTTGCCTATGTGGCCTGTGGCCGATTCGACGGATTTTGGGAATTGGGTCTTCAGCCTTGGGACATTGCTGCAGGATGGCTTCTCATCGAAGAAGCAGGTGGGAAGGTGAGTAATTTTAAGAAAGGGCCCTTTCAACTCCAATCCCAAAATGTAATGGCAGGAAATCCAAATCTATATCCCTATTTCAGTAGAAATATTCAGGTTAGCTAAATTACAAATTTTTGTAAACCTCTCTACGATGTCCAACATGAACGACAGTTATCGTTCTAGCCTTATCATCTATGTGATAAACAATTCTATAATCTCCATCCCTCACACGAAAAAGATCATCGCCCTTTATTTTTTCACAGCGGTGAGGTCTTTGAACAGTAGATAACGATTTAATCTTGAGGTCAATTTCTTCGATAAAATTAGGAGGGATAGATTTAAGATCTCTTCTTGCTCTTGGTGAAATGATAATGGAGTAAGACATTTTTTATTTCAGTCCAAGTTCTTTACGGACACTCTCGTACGAAACAAATTGTTTTGATTTTTTCAATTCTGTTTTAGCAATTTTTCGATCTATTTCGTCTTCCATTTGTTTAAGAACGTCCAAATCAGCCATAGGAATAAAAGCTGCAACATTCTTGCCACGCCGCTTCACCACAATCCTCTCGCCTTGATAAATGACCTTATTAAGGGTATCAGAAAAATTGCCTCTAATGGTTCTTACCGATAAGCTTGTCATAAAACCTCCATGTGTACATAGTGTACATAAATGGCAGCATGCTGTCAAACAAAATATCCTCGATTCATCGAGCCCGGCGTATTAAAAATTGAATACCTATTGACTTTAGATTTTTTTAGGTTCTATAATCTCCCTAAATTGCTTTCGTTCTTTTCTCTTTGAACTTTGAACTGTATTTATTTGGGCTGTGCTTGCTTTGATTTTTTGTTTTTTCTTTAAACTTTGAACTTTGAACTGTCTTTCTGGGGGCACATCACATGTTGAAAAGATATTTTTCTATCAGTTTTTTGTTGGGAGCGCTTACTTTGATGGTTTGGGGTTGTAATGGAGGAGATAATAATTTTAGTGGAAATGTTAACCCGACTCTGAATGTTACCGGGAATTATGAGGTGAAGAGAACCCCCAATGCTGCCCTTAAAAATTTCACTTTTACTCAAACGCATAATCGTGTTCAGGCGGTAGATAATGAGGGAGTTTCTTACACGGGAACTACGTCGGGGGATATTACAACTACCGATGTTGATGGAACACATACTGTAACCACGTCCGCGACTCTTCAGGGGACAGATGCTTCTGGAGTTGTTAGAACGATTGTGATCACCACCATTACCTATTTGGTAAAGGATCCCTTCAGCGATCCCAGTACGACGACAGATGCTGCAAGTGCTATTAGTATTATAGGTCTCGCCGGAACCTACACGGATACCGCCGGTAAATCTGGTGCGATTGAGATGGTGGGGAACTCGCTTCAGCCGGATGATACATTTTGATTGATTTTTCATAACTTACTTTTGTTGAATGGATTAATGAAATTACAGATGCCCTTTTGTGTCTGTGAAAAATCCCTCTAATAACCTACCCATTCAAAAACAAAATTTTTTCGAACTATATTTTGACTTTTTGTCCTCGTGCAGTGTCTTCTCCTATGTCCATATATTGAAGGGAATTCTTTTTTATGCAGGAAACGATGGCCAAACTTACGTGGTGGATCCGTGTGTTTCTTCTCTTTCCTTTGACCTTTTCACTGGTCCTAGATCCATCACTTCTTTCCCAAAAAGCATTTGCCCAACCCATTGCTGTAAAGCCTATTACATCAAATATAAATTCAAATTCCCTCATGGCTCCTTCTCTTTTAGACATGGATGTTTCTGAAGAAAATGGCCTGATCGAACGCCGATGGATCTCGCCTAACCCTGCTGAATCAAGAAAGGTCATCATTGTCCAGGATATTCACGTGCAGCCCGAGGCCCAAAAAAATATTGCAAAAATGATGGAGCGTTTGACGCAAGACTATGGCGTTCATTGGATTGGGGTGGAGGGGGCTTCTGGACCTCTCGATATTTCCAGGCTTGAGAAGGTCGAGGCCAGTTTGAAGAAGAAAGAGGAAGTGACGCATCAATATTTGAAGAGAGGAATTTTAACGGGCCCTGAAATGCTTTCCATTATCAAGGATGGAAAATTGGGTCTGAAATTCTGGGGAATTGAAGATGTCGGACTTTATCGGGAGAATCTAAAATATTTTCGAGAGACGGTGAGGGCTCGAGAAAAAGTGATGGAGGATTTAAAAGGATGGATCCAAGAGATTCGTCAATTGGAAAAGAAAACTTATTCAAAAGAGTTGTGGGAGTTTGAGGAAAAGGCGAGGGCGTATGAGGAGGGAAAGTTGCCAGTAGATTGGTGGATCAGGAGTTTGGTTAAGATTAGAAATCAAAAATCAAATATCAAAAATCAAAATGACAGATCAAAAATTAAAAATAAAAAAGGTCAGTTGTTAACTCGTAACTTGTCTTTGATGCTTCAAATCAGTTCTCTTGAGAAAGATCTCGATCTTAAAAAAGTAGAAGAAGAGCGCAAAACATTTTTGGAGTCTTTAGAAAAGAAATTAGTGAAGGAAGAAATGGTGAGCGTTTTAAAGGACAGTTTACTCTTTCGTTTGGGCCGTATGAGTGAGGCGAAATATTATGAGACTTTAAGCCCTTCTCTTAAGAATGTTTCAGGTGCATTTCCTAATCTTGAAAAATACATCCAGGCGGTGCTGATTCAAAAAGAATTAGATTGGACGTCTCTGACAAAAGAAATTTCGAGGCTAGAAGATGAAGTGAGAAATAAGCTTATGCAGTCTGAAGGAGAGGAGAAATTGTATGAGGTGTCGGAACAATTTAAGGCAATTGGGAAAATATTGAATTTGGAATTGACGAGGGATGGGTTTGAAGAATATCAGGAGAAGGGGTGGGGAAGCGTTCAAAAGGTAAGGGAGGATGTTGAATATTTGATGATTCAAAATCAAAAATCAAAAATCAAAAATCTCCTAGCTGGACTTCAGTCTTCGGCATCCTTCTACCAAGCCGCACTCAAGCGAGATCATGTTCTCTTCGCCAATTTTATTCATCAAATGGAGAAGGAAAAAATTCAAGAGGCGGCGGTGGTGGTCGGTGGATTTCATAGTTTAGCTTTGGAAGAAAATCTCAAAGAGAAGGGAATTTCTTTTATTGTCCTGGCGCCTCAATTAAAGCATGTAGAGGAACTGACTCCTTATGTAGACCTCATGATGGCAGATGATATTTTAATTCCCGAAGAGAATAAAAATCAGCACATGGCTCCTCCTCATGCGGTGGATCCTCGTGAAGCGGTTGTTCAGGATCTTGGACTGTCCGGTAAAGCGACGGAAAATGTTAAAGGGATGACAGGGGAAATGACAGAGCAGGGAGTTCTAAGCAGTGGTGGTGGAAATGTCAGAAGTAGAGAACTGACCCCACTTCAGGAGCCTACAGGGGCAAGTCGTTTCTCGACAACGACTACCCTATTTTCAAGGAGTTTAAATTCTCCCAGATCTACTTTGCCTTTTATTTGGTCTTTAATAGCGCGAATGTCGGATTCAATGCGGACATTGCTTTCCTCTAACTTCTTGAGTTGGGATTGGGTTCGGGCTTGGCCGTCGCTCAGTTCCAGAAGTCCAGCCGAAAGAGATTCTAGGGTCCCTTCTGTTCTACCAAATCTCCGGTCGATTTTATCGAATCTCTGGTCAATCTTTTCGAATCTCTGGTCAATCTTATCGAATCTCTGGTCAACTCTTTCAAATTTCTTATCGATCTTTTCAAATTTTTCATTGCTCTCATCAAATCCCCGATTTACGCGTTCTCTTAGTCCGATCAATCCTTCACCAAAAACCTTAAATTGGCTTCGCATTTCCTCAAGAAGGACGGAATTATACCGTTGGATTTCCTCAGGAGTGGGAATGGGTTTCGGAGTTTTTTTCTCATTTCTCTCATTCATAGATAGAATTCTAGTTTTAGGGTTGTCACAAGTCAATCGAAATTTATTTTTTACCCTTGCGGTTTTGGAAAATGTCAAAAGTCAAGACTTGACCCCAGATTCAAGCAGCAGTGACAGGAATGTCAATCGTTACCCTACCGAGTTCCTCGATGGGCAGACGGGTGCTGGCATCCAGGATCTCAAGACCAAAGAGCCTCCCGCTCCTGTCGATGTCGCACAGAATTCCGTCCCGAATTTTAATCGTCTGACTGATTTTAGACTTTTTCTGGAACTGAATATAAAGGGCATCAGCCTGGCGGTCATAATTTATTTTCATCTTTTATTCTCCTTCCCAATCCGAATTTTCCATTACATGCTCAAGATGCTTGTAAGTTGTCATCCCCGAGTGTTCCCCGACTCAAACACTCGGGGACATGTTTTATCGGGGATCCATGTTTTTTTGGATTCCCGCTTAAAGCTTGCGGGAATGACGGATACAGGGGGTAGATCCATTCTGGGTAAAGGAAGGCTTTTTGTCAATGCTTTAGGGGTATTAACGACTTCAGCTGCAGGCGGCAACGTGGCCTCTGGAAATTGGACGGCGGAGCATGAGGGGGATTTGCATGGGATCTTTAAATCCCTTTTTGGGACGGATTCTGATGTGAGTGAAAATTATCAAAAACAGGTCGCGGAGTATAAAACATTTCTTACGCGTTATATGCCTGAGGTGTTGGCGACTTTGGATATGGACGAGGGTGTGCTTGCGCAGGTTGGGAATGGGGCGGCTTCCAGCAAGGCAGCATTAGAACAAAGATTGATGGAAATTCTCCCTCGCTTTCAGGCCTTCTTTTTTAAACCACCCAATGGCTATGATGATTTTGCAGCTCTCATTTCACCCTCCCCTCAGTCCCCTCCCATCGAGGGAGGGGAAGTACAAGGAGGAAAAGATTTTGCGCTTCATGCAGATGCGCATTTTGGGCATCATCAGACTTTGCCAGGTCCAGACCAAGAACAAAATATTTACATCGCTTCTCCTGCCTTCGACAAGAAAACGGAAGGAGAGAAATTAGAAATGATTGCCCATGAATTGGTGCATCTTGTTTTGGGGCGTGGGGATGATGTGCATACACTCGCGAATCGGGTGGGGGCGGCGGTGAGGAGAAAGTATGATGAGAAAAATTTTGACTTGGTTCAAGTGCAAGAAAAGATGGGGAAGTTTTTAGGTGCGAAGGAAGCGCTTTTAAAAGCTGTTCATGAGGGAAATCAAGACGCTGCGCTCGCTCAATACAATCTTTTGAGTGAAGCAGTTGCTGAGTTGGCACAAAATAAAATTCTAGAGATATCGAAAGAGACGTTAATTGAAGTTTTGATGGAGGTTTCTGAATATCGTGATTTCATTCAGACTTTGGTTTTCTATATTCAGCATGGAGGTCTTTCAAGGGAAGAGGTGGAGAAACTGCTTGAGGTTTTGAAGTCTTATGATCCCTCGAAAATGGTTGTAGAAATGAGAGAGTTGGGAGTAGAGCAATTTCCAACTTTGATGCAAGGGGAGATTCCCAAAATTGTTGAAGAGGTAATAAATTCTGTTTTTGAAGATGATGAGGGTGAAAGGAATAAGAGGCGTCCGCAGATTTTGGGGGCGATCAAGACCCATGCATTGGCGAATCAATTTCCAGAAGGTACGTTTACAACCTATGATTTTCAAGATAAAGAAAAAAAATTAAAACTTTTAGCTCGACTTGCTCGGTTAACAATCAATGTCGGAGCAGCTGAAGCCAATGCAGATAAAGAATTGGGTGTTGTACACTTAAGTGCGACCAAGGGCTGGGATGCTCGGAAACTGAGAGTGGCATTGAAACATGAGCTTGTTCATTGGCTGGCTTTTAACAAAGTTTTAAAAATTGATCCGAGTTGGGAATTTACAACGTTTGCAGCCCATTCCGCAGATCGTATCATTGGCTTTGCTGAGGGTGTTTCAGAAGACGAA
>JACOUC010000024.1 GCA_016178055.1 Chlamydiota bacterium
AGGAAGCCTTTTTGCGGATTTGACGATTGTTCAGAAAGTGGAGTCGAGCGGTGTGATGGGTCAGCCGCCTAGAAATGGGACGATGACGATTTACATCAAGGGTTCGATGGCAAAAATCGAAAACATGGGTCCTTCCATGTCTGAAATTGTCGATCTTGACTCGGGTAAATTTTACATGATGAACGCCACTCAAAAAACCGTCATGGTCATGACAACGGACAACATCAAACAGTTCTCAGGGATGATGGGAAATGGCAAAGTGGCTAGCCCCACAGCCGAAAAAACGGGAAATTCTAAAACGGTCAATGGATTTTCGTGTGAAGAATACAAAATTACGACGAGGGGTCTTGTTTCATCACAAACCCTCGCATGTATCTCAGATCAAATTGATACAAAGGATATCGAAAAATTCCGTCAACTCTCTGCAGATCTTTCAAAACAATTTGGAGGGCTTCCTCCTGAAATAAAGGGTTATCCTGTTATCTCGGACGCAAAATTAACCGTCATGGGCAAAGAAGTCACCACGCACTCAGAATTGGTGAGCGTTTCCAAAGATGCCATCCCAGATTCTATCTTTGTTGTTCCACCGGATTATCAAGTGAGAGAAATGCCCAAGCTCCCTCGGCCAGGATTGGCTACAAAATAGAAGTGATCGCTGCTAAATGATGAATACTTACGCTTGAGATTTTTTCCTCTAGAGGATAGGCGTCTTTCCCGGGATAAACGACCCAAAGATGTTCAAGGGTAAGATCTTCAATTGCTGATTTCATCGATTGGGTGACCTTGGGAGTGTCTGAATATTTTATTTCAATGCCGAAAGGTTTTCCATTTTTAAAAAACAGAAGATCCAATTCTGCTCCCGTATGGAGGGCCCAGAAAAAAACCTCTTCTTCTCTTAAACGAAGGAAGCTCACGATCTGTTCGATCGCAAAACCTTCCCAGGAAGCACCCAACTTTGGATGATTCGATAAATCATTCAAATTTTCTATGGAGAGAAGGGCATGAAAAAGACCCGAGTCCCTAAAATAGATTTTGGGACGTTTGACAAGACGTTTTTTAACATTGGGAAGCCAAGGCTGAAGTTGACGAATCATGAACGTGTTCGAAAGAATATCTAAGTATCTTCTAATGGTTGTATCAGCAACACCTAGACTTTGTCCTATTTCAGAAGCATTAAAAATTTGCCCATGATAATGGGCCAGCATCATCCAGAATCTCCTGAGAGTTTGAGGAGGGATTTGAATTCCAAGAGCAGGGATGTCTCGCTCTAAAAAAGTACTGATAAAATCTTGACGAAGCTCAAAAGAGACTTTGTCATCTCTGGCCAGAAAAAAACGAGGAAAACCACCGCGTGTCCAAAGCTGTTCCCACTTATCAGAACCAAGAAGTTCCAGTGAAAATCCTCCCAGTTCCATAAAGCTGATTCTTCCTGCAAGTGATTCTGACCCTTGCGAAACGAGGTGACGTGAGGCACTTCCCAAAATAAGATATTTGGTAAAATGCTGCGAGTCTGCAAGCACCCTCAAAACAGGAAAAAGCTCTGGCTTTCGTTGGATTTCATCCATGATGACAAATCCCGTCAACCTTTCCAGGGTCAACATGGGATTCTCCAACTTGTTCAAATCTCTTGGATTCTCAAGATCAAAAAAGTGGATTTTATCGTTGGGATGTTGACTTGCAAATTGATGAGCAAGCGTGGTTTTACCACATTGACGAGGGCCTAGAATAGCCACCACGGGAGAATCCTTAATTTTTTGGTTCAGTATTTGAAGATCTTTTACCCTTTGTATTTCCATAACAGGGATTCTAACATGAAATCTCTTCATTAAACAAAGAAATTTCATGGATAAATTGACAAAAAGCAAGAATATGTCAAAGGTAATGTTATGGGCTCCCGATACATCGACACGGGATCCCCTAATCATGTGGATCAAAATTTTTAATAAATTAAAAATCGGGAACTTTTTCCCTTGTTTGGGAACTCATTGGATGAATGCAAGGATAAAAAATAAAATAAATCATTAGCCTTTTCCCCATTTTTTAAGGGGGGTAAGGGGGTTTAAAATGAACAGTAAAATGAATAAACGAGTGGTTGTTCGTAGGGCTTTTGTAGGAGTGTTGTCCCTTTTGTGGGCCGGCGTCTTACCATATGATTCAGCCCAAGGGGGTGGAACCACGGGACAGGGCGAGAGCCAGATTCAAAGTTCAATGGCTTAGCATCTCGTCAGAACGAATCCAGGTGCGTATCCAACCCAGGCTGATGCAAATCAGCAGATACAAATCATGAGAGCACAGGGAATGGGGTATGGGGAAATCTCGCATCAACTGGGATTCAAACTAGGGCCCGTGGTGAGTGCGTCACATGCCCAGTCACATTCTCAGAACGGCCATTCGAAAAAAGGGAAATAAGCGATTAAGAGGGCGATGAAATTAAACAAATTATTTGATTTCATCGCCCATCGCCTTGAGAACAGAATAATTAATATCATGGGTATGAGAAAACCGTCCATCATAGAGAAGAAAATGGGTGTTGAGTGTGATGGCCGCTTTCGTGGCAATGGCTGCACGTTGTGGATCCATTCCTAAAGTAGGCCTACAATCCGTGGTGTGGATATATCGTAAACCTCCTTCAAGTGTAGAAGAATCAGGATCTTTGCAGTGATGTTTCTCTAAATAATTTGCGCAAGGAATAAAGGGCTCCGACCATTCAAATCCGATATTAACAACGGTTGGCCCTGGCCATTGGGTTATCCCATACTCCATCCAACGCTGAATTTTTTTCTGATCGCCTCCTTTATTCCCCGGCTCACTCACGGGCTCAAACAGAACCCCTTGAGGTCCTACAACTTTAATTAATTCCTGAACATCATTTTCAAACCAGGAGGTGGGTCTTGCAATGATGTCTAAAGAATTGGCGTTAACAGCAATGATTTCAACCAGAATATGCCGCTCGCGAAAAGGTTTAATCCAATCGGCTACGAATTGAGCATCTTTTTTCCCATTAACTTCTATGAGGGTAAAATTGAGCCCATTTTCATTTAAGGCATTTGCTAATTCCGTAGGGTCCACCTGATCCCAATCCCAGGGGAGCGCATATCCGATTAAAAGGTCGTGAGGTCTAGGATGGGCTGCTTTTTCAATTTTGTCTTGACCCGCCCTCCTCAGGGTAAAACTCAGAAAAAAAAAGAAGAATAGGATTATTTTTTGCATTCGATTGATTTTAAAAGATTTTTGCACATTCTACATCTTTATTATTAAAAAATAATCGCCCTCATCTAAATGATGGTAATTCAAATATCTTACTGTATAATCATGTTGTGTGGATGTGTAAGTTAAACGTTCATTTGTTGTGAGTAAAACTAAAAAGGAGATAATATGGGGTTCCAACAAGGTGGTGGGTTTGGTGATCGTCCAAGGGAAAAACACAAGGCGGTTTGTGCAGATTGTAAAAAGGAGTGTGAGGTTCCATTCAAACCCAGTGGAGATCGTCCAGTCTATTGTAGAGATTGCTTTTCAAAGCGCAAGGATAGCGGCCGCTAAAGTTCAAAAATAAACTGTGAGATGAAAAGGGTTTGCAGTCCAGGGTCGACAGCCAAGGGTCGACAGTTTTAAAGGAATTTTTATTTTCTATAGACTGTTGACCGTTGACTGTGGGCTTGTTTTTCATACTTGAATTCCCCAAATGGATTTAACGAGTATTCCAATCCCATCAGTATTTACGAATCCCATAAATTTTAATCGCCTCTAAAATCATATGAATCGCAGAACTTGTGAAAATTGATTGAATCACCATTACCCTGTAAAAACAAGAATCCTATTTATTCCTGTTTTGAATTTAGCCTGTTCTCATAACTTCCCCGCTATTATTTTGGACGGTAAACCTCAGTACCGAAGTTAGGCGTGACCTTCATTCTAGTAGAAAAAATACGAGATTTTTTGCTGCAACAGCCTCTTTTTAAACTTATCTTGTTCATTACAAATGAGTTATGAAATAATTTTTTAGTTGAACATAAGAAAAATTATTATTGGACAAATTTAGTCTGATTTAATAGGATAGGGTTGTGTTAGGAGAGTATTCTTATGCGTTTCACAACTAAAGCGGAATATGGGTTTGTTTGCCTGATTTATATGGCAAAACAAACTTCCAAAAATTGGGTGACGGTTAAAGAGATTGCCGAGAAAGAACATTTTTCGGCAACCTACATTGAAAAAATCATGCAGGCCCTGAGAGGGGCCAACATTGTAACCTCTCATCATGGAAAAGAAGGGGGATATTCATTAGCGAGGCCACCTTCTGCCATTAATTTGAGACAGGTGATTGAAGCCCTCGAAGGACATACGTTTGAGGTTTTCTGTGAGCCTGAACTGCGGGAAAATATTGTGTGTACCCATTTTTGTATGTGCGGAATCAGTTCCATTTGGGAAAAAACAAAAAAGATTTTAGATGATTTCTTTACTTCAATGACATTGGAAACGCTGGTGAAAGAAAAAGAAGAAAAGGAATCCCTACATATGAAGGGATTGATGGTGAACGAAAATGAGTGAAGAAGCTAAATCCTTTATTCAAGAGGATTACAAATATGGATTTATCACAGACATCGAATCCGAGATGGCTCCTCGCGGCCTCGATGAGGATATCGTCCGTTATATTTCAGAAAAGAAAAATGAGCCGGTATTTCTCCTTGAATGGCGGTTAAAAGCCTATCGCCATTGGCTTAAAATGAGTGAGCCCCAATGGCCCAATGTCCACTATCCTGCCATTGATTATCAGAATATTATTTATTATTCTGCGCCCAAAAAGAAAAAGCTTTTATCCAGCCTCGAGGAAGTAGATAAGGAACTTTTGGTCACCTTTGAAAAATTAGGCATTCCATTAGAAGAACAGAAGCGATTGTCCGGGGTTGCGGTCGATGCCGTTTTTGACAGTGTTTCAGTCGCCACCACCTTTAAAGCTCAGTTAGAAAAATTTGGTATTATCTTTTGTTCATTTTCAGAGGCGGTTCAACATCATCCCGATCTCATCAAAAAATATTTGGGTTCCGTCGTTCCTTACTCTGACAATTTTTTTGCAGCCCTTAATTCAGCGGTCTTTAGCGATGGCTCTTTCTGCTATATCCCCAAAGGCGTTCGATGCCCCATGGAACTTTCAACCTATTTTCGTATTAATACTGCTGACACGGGCCAATTTGAACGAACTTTAATCATTGCAGAAGATGGCGCTTACGTGAGCTATTTGGAAGGGTGTCTCCCAGGATGGGAAGAAATTACCACAGGATACGAGTTAAAAAATATCCGTGATTTAGTGCTTGGAGAAACAGTGCTCAATCATGAAGGGGTTGAAACAAAAGCAGCTAAACTGATGAAAAGGCGATACCGTGGCGATTTGGTAGAAATTACGCCCCGCAGTCCTGGAAACAAATTTTCCCTGACACCAAAACATCCTGTTCTGGCCATCCGGCGTGAGAGCGTGCGGTCTTCTTTGCGTGGGCAAGGAAGATGGGCTGATATTCATTCAGAGCGTCTTAGCCAAACCGAACCCGAATTTATTCCTGTGGGTGAATTACAACCTGGAGATTTACTTGTATTTCCTATTAATAAAGTGAAACGCGACGATTCCTCTCTTTCCGATGATTTTTTGAGATTGCTGGGCTACTACGTGGCTGAGGGATGTGCCACTCGCTTTAATGGATGTGATGCTGTCGAAATTTGCTTGGGAGATCATGAGGAAAATTTGATTAAGGACGTTGTTTCACTGATCAAGAAAGTTTTGGGTAAAACTCCTTCCGTAACTTATGATCGGGTCCGTCATGGCGCCTATATCGTTGTGTATTCAAAGGAGCTTTCAGCCCAATTGGTTAAGCATGGGGGAAAATATGCGATTGGGAAACGCTTTAGCAAGACTGTGATGGATTTACCTCCCGCACGGCAAAAATTAGCTTTAGATACCTATTATCTTGGAGACGGAAGTGTATCTCGTGAAGGGAAGCTGATCCGGATTCGTGCAGCAACCATTTCAAAACAACTGGCGTTTCAAATCCAGGAGATTCTCGCTCGTCAGGGAATTTTCGCCTACATCAACGTTCGAGAAGCATTTGATGAAAAGATGAAGGATGGAAAAATTATTAGACATAAAACCCGTTATGTTCTTTTTTATGCCGAAAATACAATCGGTCGCCGTGCACTGCGTCGAGAGGGTTATTTTCTTCTGCCTGTTTGTAAAATTCGTCGCGTTCCCTACGACGATTATGTTTATAATTTTGAGACCGCGACGGAACCCCATTCCTATCTCGTTAAAGGTTTTGCGGTTCACAACTGTACCGCCCCTATCCGAGACAAAAATCAATTGCATGCAGCCGTGGTAGAGTTGGTCTGTCTCGAAAACGCCCAAATTAAATACTCCACGGTGCAAAATTGGTACGCGGGAGATAAAGACGGAAAAGGCGGGATTTATAATTTCGTCACTAAACGAGGAAAATGTGCAGGGAAAAAATCTAAAATCTCATGGACCCAGGTTGAAACAGGTTCTTCTATTACCTGGAAATATCCGAGTGTGATTTTGATGGGGGATAACTCCATCGGCGAATTTTACTCCGTCGCTCTGACGAATAACCACCAGCAGGCGGATACAGGAACTAAAATGATTCATGTGGGAAAAAATACCAAGAGCACGATTATCTCCAAGGGAATTTCTGCCAAACAGGGTTCGAACACCTATCGAGGGTTGGTTAAAGTATTACCTCACGCAGAAAATGTACGCAATTACACCCAATGCGACTCTCTCCTTTTAGGAGATCAATGTAGCGCCAATACCTTTCCCTATATTGAAGTTCAGAACAACACGGCCAAGGTTGAACATGAGGCCTCGACTTCAAAAATCAGCGAAGAACAGCTTTTTTATTGCAAGCAAAGAGGCATTTCTGGAGAGAATGCGGTCAATATGATTATCAATGGATTTTGCAAAGAAGTTTTTCGAAACCTACCAATGGAGTTTGCGGTAGAGGCATCAAAATTACTGGGAGTGAGTTTAGAAGGAAGTGTGGGATAGAAAAATTCAAAATGTAAAATTCAAAATGTAAAATGACAATGCAAAATTTAAAAATGAATGCTCTCATTGATGTTTGATTTTGCTAGAAGGGAGTCAAGAAATGTTAGAGATTAAAAATTTACATGTGTCGATTGATCATACTGAAATTCTTAAAGGAATTGATCTGAAAGTTCAGGCGGGGGAGGTTCATGCCATCATGGGACCTAATGGCTCAGGCAAAAGTACCCTTGCGAAAGTTCTGGCCGGAGACCCTTCTTATGTTGTGACGAAAGGGGAGGTTCTTTATGATGGAAAAAATTTACTGGAAATGGCCCCTGAAATTAGGGCTCGGCAAGGAATTTTTCTAGGGTTTCAATATCCCGTCGAAATTCCAGGTGTTAATAATACCTATTTTCTGAAGGCGGCTTTGAATGAGATCCGTACCTCTAAAGGGATGCCTGAGCTCGATGCCATGGAATTCCTTCAACTTTTGAAAGAAAAAGTAAAAACAATCGATATGGATGAAAGTCTGATCAATAGGCCCGTGAATGAAGGATTTTCAGGAGGAGAAAAGAAGCGCAACGAAATTCTTCAAATGGCGGTTCTCGAGCCCCGTCTGGCCATTTTAGATGAAACCGATTCAGGACTCGATATTGATGCAGTAAAGGCAGTCGCCCAAGGAGTCAATAAACTGAAAAGGGCCGACCGGTCCATGATTTTGGTCACCCACTATCAGCGACTTTTAAATTATATCGTTCCGGATCATGTGCATGTCCTTTCAGAGGGCCGTCTGGTTAAATCTGGAGGGAAAGAGCTTGCCTTAGAGCTTGAGAAGCAAGGTTATGATTGGGTGAAAGAACGAAATTAAATTAAGTCTCAAATTTTCTATAAAGTGAAGAGTCGATATCATGAACGTTCTACAAAAAAAAACTGAACTGAGTTCTGAAGAAGTCAAAGAACCTTTTCTTAGGGCCTTTTCAAAAATTGAAAAGGGTGGGGGGAAAGATTTCCCTGAATGGCTTAAAAATCTCCGCCAAAATGCCCTTTCAAAATTTGCCATCTTAGGCTTTCCAAATACGCATCATGAAGCCTGGAAATACACCTCTGTCGAAACCATTATCCATACCCTTTATCAATTTTTGACCGCTGAGACGGCAAAAAATTTGGCATCCAAAAAAGATCTGAATTCTCTCCCTATCCCTCTTTCTGGCCCCACACTTGTCTTTGTAAATGGTTTCTTTTCCCGTGATCTTTCCAAACTCAATCTTCGTTCCTCTTCTCTTAAAATAGGGAGTTTGAAAGAGGCCATTCTCAAAGATCCTGATGGGTTTAAAGAATATTTTCCTTCGAAAGATGGATACGAAAACAGTATTTTCCGTGCCTTAAATATGTCTCTTTTCGAAGATGGAGCATTCGTTCATATTCCTCCCAATTTTATATTTGAAGAACCCATTCATTTGGTTTTTATTGCCCCCTCTTCTCAAAAAAATCTCATCTCTTTTCCAAGAAATTTGATCGTGGCTGAAAGCGGAAGTAAGGCAACCATTATAGAAAGCTACGTTTCTTTTCCTGAAAATACGACTTTTTCAAACGCCTTCACTCAGGTCATCGTAAAAAATGAAGCTTCGATCAATTATTATCAAATTCAAAATCAAAGTGAAAAAGCGTTCCATGTGGGAGAGACCGAAATGGTCTTAAATGAAAAAACCCATCTTTCTCATTGTTCACTGACTCTCAGTGGAAGAATTGTAAGAAATAATTTGTCTGTCCAGATTTTGGGACGTGAAAGTGAGGCGAATCTTACGGGTCTTTACCTTACCTCCCATGAACAGCATGTGGATAACACAACGGTGATTGACCACAAAATGGGGGAGTCGACCAGTCGACAGCTTTATAAAGGGGTTCTCAATGGAAAATCGACGGGGGTTTTTAGCGGAAAAATTTTCGTTCGAAAGAACGCCCAAAAAACGGATGCGGCACAGACCAATAAAAATCTGCTTCTTTCCAAAGAAGCCAAGGTTGATATGAAACCCCAACTCGAGATTTTCGCAAATGATGTCAAATGTACCCATGGAGCCGCTGTGGGAGAGCTTGAAGATCATCTCCTTTTTTATCTCCAGAGCCGTGGCCTTGGGAGCGACACAGCCCGCCACCTTTTGATCCGGGGATTTATCCATGAGGTGACCGATCAAATAAAGGTGCAAAAAATCAAAGACTACTTGAATCGCGTCCTCTTAACCCCATTTGAAGAAGGGAAGGAGGCTCTCAGATGATGATCCATTCTGAAAAAGCTCTTTTTTCAGCCCAAGAAATTTTAGATGTAAAAAAAATTCGACAGGATTTTCCCATTCTGAAAAGAAAAGTTCATGGTAAACCTTTGATCTATTTAGACAATGCCGCGACAACCCAAAAACCCCAATGTGTCATCGATACCTTAAATCAATATTACAGTCATGAAAATGCCAATATCCATCGAGGGATTCATCATTTAAGTGAAAAAGCGACATTGGCTTATGAAGGGGTCCGATCTAAATTAAAGTATTTCCTCAATGCGCCTCAGGTTGAAGAAATTATTTTTGTCCGGGGGGCCACAGAAGGAATTAATCTCGTCGCCCAAAGTTATGGGCGAACCTTTCTGAAGAGAAATGATGAAATTTTAATTTCACATATGGAACATCATTCAAACATTGTCCCCTGGCAAATATTATGCCACGAAATCGGGGCTGAACTTAAAGTCATTCCCATGAATCAAAGTGGGGAATTGATGATGGATGCTTATGAACACATGCTCTCCAAAAAAGTGAAATTTTTAGCTGTGACCCATCTTTCAAATGCCTTAGGCTCCATTAATCCCATCCAAAAAATGATTACGATGGCGCACAAATATGCAATCCCTGTTTTAATTGACGGGGCACAAGCAGTCCCTCATTTAAAGGTAGATGTTCAAGCCCTCGATTGCGATTTTTATGTCTTCTCCGCTCATAAAGTCTATGGACCGACAGGCCTTGGCGTCCTCTATGGAAAACGCTCCTGGCTAGAAAAAATGCCTCCGTATCAAGGAGGAGGAGATATGATCAGCAAAGTCACCTTCGAAGAAACTTTATATAACGCACTTCCGTATAAATTCGAGGCGGGAACGCCCCATATTGCAGGCGTCATGGGTCTTGGAGCCGCTTTGGATTATATGAACAGGATCGATCTTCGAAAGATTGCCGAATATGAAAAAATGTTACTGGATCACGCCTCCCACTTGTTTTCAGAAATTCCCGGGCTTCGCATCATTGGAACTTCAAATGAAAAGATGAGTATTCTCTCTTTTGTCTTTGCTGAAGTTCACGCCCACGATGTAGGAACCATTTTAGATCAAGAAGGGATTGCCATTCGAGCGGGGCACCACTGCGCGATGCCCGTCATGGATTTTTTTAATGTTCCCGCAACGGCTCGGGTTTCATTTGCTTTTTATAATACGCCCGAAGAAATTGAAACCCTTGCAGCAGCGCTTCGAAAAGTGAAGGGGATTTTTATCTGATCCCACCACCTGTCTATCCTCCGCAGGAGGATTCTCAGCAGGGGAACATTATAGAATATTGAAAATAATCTGATAGCGAACTTAAAAAGGATTGGTTCTTTAAACCCAGATTTTGCAATAGACGCGAGAACCGAGACGCAAGAGCTTGAGCCAGATTGGCCTGAAGACAAGGTCCCCGAAGGGGGAAACGTAGGCATACATTGACAGATGTCTGTCGAGGCTTTCTGAAGGCCAAGGTGGCCAAGATCTTGCGTCGAATTCCGCGGTCTATTGCAAATTCTGGGTTAAACCAAAGACAGGTGGTGGGATGATGTCTGAACTGAACGAGCTTTATCAACAGGTGATTTTAGATCACAATAAACAACCCAGAAACTTTCGCATCCTTGAATGTGCAGATCATACCGCAGAGGGGTATAATCCTTTATGCGGCGATCGTCTCAAGCTTTATCTTGTAACGGAGGGAGATAAAATTAAAGATATTAGTTTTCAGGGTTCGGGATGCGCTATTTCGAAATCTTCAGCCTCACTGATGACCGACAGTGTCAAAGGTAAAACAAAAAAAGAGGCTCAGATTACTTTTGAAAATTTTCATGAAATGATTTCGAAGGGGTTACAAGGAAAGTACGATTTAAATCTATTAGGTAAACTGACGGTGTTTTCTGGCGTGAGTGAGTATCCCACACGCATTAAATGCGCCACGCTCGCTTGGCATACCCTGCGAGCCGCATTGGAGGAGAGCGAAAAAATTGTAACAACAGAGGATAATGTTTGAGAACTCAAAAATCAAAATCCAAAAACCAGTCATGAAAATGAGACGTTGTTACTGGCTATTCCCCTCCTTTGTACCCCAAAGGGGAGGAACTCAATTTTCATCCACTTGGGTGGACTGAAAGTTCATGATGACAAATATCAAAATGACAAAGCAAAAATCAAAATGTAAAAGCACTCAAAAAATCTTACGACAGTTTATTTTTAAATTTTAATCTGTCATTTTGATTTTTGATATTTGAATTTTGAATTTTATGTAAGGAGAGAAGATATGCAAAGTCGCGAACCGATTGAGCTCAAAAGAGCCTGTGAAGCCATTGAAATTCCGGCGGGGACAAAAATTATTTTGCCGGCCGCCATGAAGGTCATGATTTCTCAAACGCTTGGCGGCTCCTACACCGTTATTACGGATCGGGGAGCCATGGTTCGCATTTCAGGCCGAGACGCGGATGCACTCGGATTAGAAATTCCCGTTGAAGCCGAAGCATCCTCTGGAGAAGAGCCTCTTGAAAAAAGGGTGTTCGATCAACTTAGAACGTGTTATGATCCGGAGATCCCAGTCAATATCCTGGAATTAGGACTGGTCTATGACTGTAAAATTATTCCGCTTTCTGAAGGGAACCGAGTCGAAATTAAAATGACCTTAACCGCCCCAGGTTGTGGGATGGGGACTACGCTTAGCGTAGATGTGAAACAGAAAATCGAAAGCATTCCTGGAGTCAGGGAAGCTGATGTTCAGTTGGTCTGGGATCCACCCTGGACCATGGATCGCATGAGTGAAGCTGCTAAGCTTCAATTAGGAATGATGTGAAATGGAAAATGAAATCGATCGTTCAAATACTTTTGAATCTTTGAAGCTTCATCCCAATCTGCTTAAAGGGATTCATGATCTGGGCTTTATTCGCCCAACACCCATTCAAAAAGAAGCAATTCCTCACATCATGGAAGGAAAAGATTTGATTGGATGTGCTCAAACGGGAACAGGAAAAACGGCTGCTTTTGTTCTTCCCATTCTTCACCGACTGCTTCAGGGGCCCAGCACCAAACATACTCGTGCACTGATTTTAGCTCCAACGCGAGAGCTGGCACTTCAGTCGATTGATCACCTTCGCTCCCTTTCTCGTTACGTTCACCTGAAGGGGATTGCCATCTTTGGCGGAGTCCCGATGAGTCCGCAAATTCAGGCGCTTGCACGAGGAGTAGATATTATTTCAGCCACTCCAGGCCGATTCCTGGACCACATTTACTCTGGAAGAATTAATTTCTCTAATCTAGAAGTCTTTGTTCTAGATGAGGTTGACCAAATGCTGGACATGGGATTTATGCCCGATATTCAAAAAATCTTAAATCTTCTCCCAGAAAAAAGGCAAAATCTGGTTTTCTCTGCCACCATTTCTCCTGCATTTACAAAATTGATTCATCAAATTCTGAAAAATCCCGTCACCGTCCAAATCAGTTTCAGTACGACACCGGCGGTGGGCATTCGACATGCCGTTTACCCTGTGGCCCGTCATTTGAAGGCTGATCTTTTAACGGAACTTTTGCGAGGGGAAGATATGACCTCGGTCCTCATTTTCACACGAACCAAACATCAAGCCGATCGCCTCAGCCAAACTTTAGAAAGAAGAGGATTTAAAGTTTCTCTCCTCCATGGAGATCGAAGTCAAAATCAAAGATTGCAAGCGTTGTCCCAATTCCGAAAAGGGTGGCATTCTATCATGGTCGCTACAGATATTGCCGCACGAGGATTGGATATTGATGACATCAGCCACGTTATTAATTACGATATTCCCAGTACCCCTGAAATTTACATTCACCGCATTGGACGAACGGCTCGTGCAGAAGCGACAGGAGATGCCTTTAGCTTGGTTGACCGAAGTGAAGAATCTATGGTTCACGAGATTGAACGTGTTCTTAAAAAAACGCTTCCCCGTGTGACCCTCCCGAATTTCGATTATAAAAAATCAGGGTCTCCCACTCAGGCCAAAAGACATCATTCTGCTCATCATTCGCTCCCTTCTGCTCAAAAACGCCATTTTGAATTTCAGCCTCGTCGGTCCTTAAACAAATCTCGGTAAGAGGCCTTATGGGTTTATTTCCCCCCACCCCTTTTTTCATTGAACAAGCTGCTTCTCTCATAAAAAAAGGGGGTCTGGTCGCTTTCCCAACCGAAACAGTCTATGGTCTAGGAGCCAATGCGCTTGACCCCATCGCTGTTGCAAAAATTTTTGAAGTCAAGGGCCGGCCGCATTTTGACCCTTTAATTATTCACATCCTTGACATTTCTTTTCTCGATTTTCTATGTCAAAACGTCCCTGATCAAGCCAGAATCCTTGCTCAAAAATTTTGGCCAGGCCCTTTAACCTTGGTCCTTCCAAAAAAAAAGATTATTCCTGACCTTGTCACCTCAGGGCTTCAAACAGTCGCCATTCGAATACCCTCTCACCCTATCGCGTTAGAACTCATCCGCATCTCTGGTGTTCCCATTGCCGCCCCCAGTGCAAATCCCTTCAAGTATTTGAGTCCTACAACAGCTGAACATGTCTTGAATCAACTGGGGAATAAAGTAGACATGATTTTAGAGGGAGGGCCTTGCTCTATTGGACTAGAATCAACCGTCATGGATTTATCAAATGATGAGCCTTGCATTTTAAGGCCAGGGGGTTTAGCTCTCGAAGAAATTGAATCCGTGATCGGACCTCTTAAAACTCATTTTCCCCCTAAAAAAAAGGGCTCCTTGAATTCGCCAGGTCAACTCGAACGTCATTATTCGCCTCGAACACCCCTTAAAATTTTGGAGGAAGGAGAGTTTCCGAAAGGGAATTTTGGAAAAATAGGTCTTCTTGCTTTTAAAACCATTTCTCGAAAATGGAATGCGGTTAAAATTGAAATCCTTTCTCCCCAAGGAGACTTAAAAGAGGCCGCGGCCCATTTATTCTCCTCGCTTCATCGTCTCGATGAAGCGGGACTCGATATTATTTATGCAGAACCTGTTCCAGAAATTGGACTGGGAATTGCCATTATGAATCGGCTGAGAAAAGCGGAGATGAAAATCCAAAAATCAAACATCAAAAATCAAAATGACAAATCAAAATTTAAAATGCCTCCCCTGTAATAGGATACAATAGCGTTAGAATTTTTGAATTTTAGGTTGCCATTTTGCACTTTGATTTTTGGATTTTAAATTTATGATGACAAACACCAAAAAAGGTTCTGGAAAAACGGATCCCGGCCATGGCCTGGCTCGGGTGATTTCAAAACTTGGAGCGACTTCTCGTTCTCAAGCAGTGCTTCTCATTCGGGAAGGAAAAGTTAGGGTAAATGGTCAAATTATTAAAGATCCTGAGCGAAGAACTTTTATGAACCGGGATATCATCGAAATCGAGGATCAGCGCTTAATAAAAGCCCATAAAATTTATTGGATGATGAATAAACCCCTCAATGTGATTACGACACGCAATGATCCTCAAAATAGACGTACGGTTTACGACTATCTCCCGTCTCGTAACGCCTGGGTCTTTCCAGTGGGTCGTTTAGACGCACAAACCACCGGTCTCATTATTTTTACCAACGATACAGCACTGGGTGAAAAAATAACTAACTCTGAATATTCCATTACAAAAACCTATGAAATTAAAACACATCCTCCTATTAACTCCTTCCAAATAAATGAGTTAAAGAAAGGCGTTTTAATTGATAAAAATAAACTCGCCCTCCCTTGCGAATGTAAAGTTTTAAAAGAAAATCTAGATGGTTCTTGTTTAGAAATAAAAATTAAAGAAGGAATGAATCGACAAATCCGAAAAATGGTTGAAGCCGTTGGATCTAATGTCGTCCAACTTAAAAGGGTGGCTATTGGAAATCTAAAAATCGGAAATCTGAAAATGGGTGAGATTCGGGCCCTAAATGAAAGAGAAATTCATCTGTTGTTTCACATTTAGTTTTATTTATTTTTCATGCCTCCCATCATAAATGAAAATGAAGGTAAATTCGAAATCCGAAATCCGAAATCCGAAATTTTTTAATGTGTGTAATTTGTTTATTTTATGTGGATTTTATGTTAACTCTTCGGTATAACTTTTCTTATTCACAATGGATTCACAATGTATCAAGGAATGAATGATTACCAACCTAGGGTTGTCTACACATCTTCACCATTCCTACGACTATGATATATATATATTCTATTTAAATAAATACTAGGGATTGGGGGTAACTTTATGAAACTGAAGTGTAGAAAAGATGATCTTCTTTATGGATTTCAACAAGTTCAGAATATTGCAAATGCAAGAACGACGCTCCCTATTCTAGGACATGTTCTCATGGATGCCAAAGGTGAAGGAGTCACCCTCACCGCTACAGATTTAGAAGTTGGAATAAAAATTCATATTCCCTCACAGATTGAACAAGAAGGAATAACCACTTTGCCTGCAAGAAAAATGTTTAATTTGATTCGAGAACTCTCAAATCCTGATCTAAAAATTGAAGTGGAATCCAATCATTTGGCTCATATTTATTGTGGAACATCTTTTTTTAAAATTATAGGGGCTTCAGAGACGGATTTTCCAAAACTTCCCTTATTTGATCAGGAAAAAAGGTTCACTCTTAATCAAAAAGATTTAAAAGATCTTATTCATAAAACCTCTTATGCTATTTCTAAGGATGAAACCCGCTATGTTTTGAATGGTTTATATCTTTCTTTCCAGGATGGGAAAGTGATTGCGGTAGCAACGGATGGACGAAGGCTTGCTTATGCCCAGGCCCCTGGAAAATCTGAGGAGACTTTAAGAGAGTTTATTCTTCCATCGAAGGCGATTCAGGAAATTTCTAAGATTTTAAAAGATGAAGGACAAGTTCTTTTTGTCCCATTTGAAAATCAAGTGGCCTTTATTTTTAAATCTTCGAAAGGGGTGGATGAATGTATTTTAATTTCTAGATTGATTGAGGGGAGTTTTCCTAATTATAAACAAGTCATTCCTAGTAAAGTGAAGGGAATGGTTATTTTGGATCGGGAGGAATTTCTTTCAGCCGTTCGGAGAGTTGCGGTGGTCACCAATGAAAAATCCAATTTGATTAAAATTTCTTTTTCAAAAAATCTCATGACGCTTTTAGCTCAAACCCCGGATGTAGGAGAGGCGAAGGAAGAGATTCCTTTGAATTATGAAGGAGAAGAAATTTCCATTGCCTTTAATCCAAACTATCTCATGGATGTTTTAAGAAATTTGGAAGAGAGCGAGATCTCTCTTGAATTTAACGATGCCATAAGCCCAGGGGTGATTCGAAACGGAAGCACTTTTCTCTATGTGATTATGCCGATGAGAGTATCGTAATACAGTGATAAATTGTTTAACAGAAAAGAATGGTTTGAGTTTAATAAAGTTGTGAAGCTTAAAAAAAGGGGGGAGTTATGAGATGCTTCACAAGGTCGTTTTCTATAGGTAGATTCATTCTTTCATGTCTTCTCTCTGTAACGCTTGTTTTTTCTCAACTGGATTTAGTTTTTGCGCAATCTTCTGAAAAGGTTCAAGTATCTTCTCCCCTCTCGAGTCAGCCCCCCTTAATGAAAGCGGCTTCCCTCCCTCCCCTTGAGCTTGGAGGAAATTGTGGCCCAAAAGTGCTACAGGCTATTTTGGAAGGCATGGGGCGAAAGACCTCGCTCGACCCATTAATTCTTCAGACAAGTACCCAAAGAGGACAAACGAGCCTGGCGGGGTTAAGA